>JANYDP010000390.1 GCA_025363535.1 Verrucomicrobiota bacterium
GCCAGGCTGCCGCCCTTGTTTTTGAGCAGGATGTTGGCAAAGCCGATGACGGAATTCAGCGGCGTGCGCAGCTCGTGACTCATGCTCGCCAGGAAGTGGCTCTTGGCGCGGCTGGCCTCCTCGGCGGCTTCCTTGGCCACGCGCAACGCCTCCTCGACGTTTTTGCGGGCGGTGATGTCGCGCGAGATGCCGAACGTGCCGATGGTCTGGCCCTGCTCGTCCCGCAACGGCAGCTTGGTGCTCAACGCCCACGTCACCGAGCCGTCGGGCCAGGTTTCCTTTTCCTCCGTGGTGATGGGCTGGCCGGACCGGATGATCTGCTGCTCGTCTTCGTATGCCTTGCGGGCGTGCTCGTCGGTGAAAAAATCAAAATCTGATTTCCCGATGGCCTGGCTTGCTTCCGTCAGGCCGAAGCGCTCCAGATGCGCACGGCTGTTGCGGAGGAAACGGCTTTCATAATCTTTGAAATAAATGCGGTCCGGCAGATTGTCCATCAGCGTGCGCAGCAAAAAACGCTCATGCTCCAACGCCGCCTCCGAACGCTGCCGCTCCATGAACTGGCCCACCTGGCTGCCAGCGGCGACCATTAGTTTGATCAATTCCTCGTCCGGTGCCTCAATCTTGTGGCTGAAGAATTCGATGACGCCAAGCACTTCCTCCCCAAGCAGCAGCGGAAAGCCCAGGGCTCCGTGCAGCCCGCTCTCCTCGGCGAAAGGCATCCGCGGAAAATTTTTGTCCTGCAAAACATCCGCGATCCACGCAGGCTTGCCGTCCAACCACACGCGGCCCGGCAGCCCCTCACCACGTTTGAAGGTCGTGCGCAGCGACACGGCTTTGAACTCGGCGATGTTCAGTTTGGACTGGTGCCAAAGCTCGATGCAGCGCAACTGGTCAGTGCGGGGATCAACCTGCCACAGCGCGCCGACATCCCAACCCAGACTTTCGCAGATCGCCTGCACGATCCGGGGCGTCGCTTCCTGGAGCGAGGCCGATTCCGCCAGCACTTTCGCGACGGCATACTGGGTTGCGATGCGGCGTTGTGTGTGCTGCCGTTCAGCGATTTCTTTTTGCAGGCGCTCATTGGCCGACCGGAAGGCCATCGTCATTTCTTTTGCCATGGTCAGCGCGCGCGCCCGCGTCGTGGTGAGCGACAAGGCGATTCCAAAAAGCAGCAGGCTGATCAGCCCGCCGGCCGCCGCCATGAGCTTTTCAGCGCTGCGGGAAATGGCGGCGTCGAACGCGGGCCGGGTGCTGAACCGCAGCAACCAGACGCGCCGCCCCACGGCCAGCGAGTCCACCAGCGTAAAACGAGAGCGGTAATTTTTTTGCGCGCCGCCGGGTTCCGTCGCGCTGTCAAAGATCAGGGTCTCGGCCTCCTGCTCGGCCCGGTCAATCACTTCAAAGTGCAGCAGTTGGGCTTTTTCCCCGAGGATGCCGCTCATCAGTTGCGCAGTGATGAACCGGCCATAGACCCAGCCGGTGATGTTGGCCCGCCGGGCTTCGGGTGTGGCGGTTGGCGCGCCGTTGCGATATACGGGTAGCAACATCATCAGGCCGCTGCGCTGCGTTGCGTTCGGCCCGCGCAAGGCAAGTTGCGCACTGATGACCGGCAGTCCGGAGTTCCGCGCTTTTTCGGCGGCTGCGCGGCGCTGCGGCTCAACGCCCATGTCCATGCCGAGCAGCCGTTCGTGCCCCGACTCCGGCTCGAGGTATTTCACGATGAACAAATCGTCATTGGTGCCGGGATTTCGCAATTGGAAATCCGGCGTCTTGTCGTCGCGGGTGGTTTTGAGAAATGCCTCCAGTTGCGCGCGCGGGACGTTCGCGATGAACCCGATCCCGTCAATGCCGGGAAAACGTTTGTTCACAGATACCGTTTCCACATACGCCTTCCACTCGGCGCGCTCCACCGAAAGGCTGGCGGCAAACAGGCCCACGCCGCCATGCAGCACGTCTTCATAGACGGACATGCGCTCCGCGAGCGCCGTTTGAATCCGGCTGGCCTCCTCCTCGAACTGCTTGCGCGCCGTCAGCTCTTCATGTTCACGGGCGATGAACCAGCCGCCGGTGCTGGCCGTCAGCGCAATCGCCAGCACCGCCCAGGCGACCGGATAGGCAAAGATCGAAAGCTGTTTTTTTCCCGGTGCCTGATTTACTCTGGCAGCCGGCGGTGGCGGACTGGCGGTTGAGGTGGTGCCTTCAGAATTCATGGCCGGACGCCCTCCAGCCGGGCCTGGCAACATGCGACGACGAATCGGGAACGGTGATTTCGTTTCGCCATGATTCTGATGCTCGGCTAAAAATCCGGTTCCGGCAACCGAAAATATTTTCCGTTGGCCACAGCGATGCCTCTCAATCCGTGATGGCCGCCAGCACTTCGGCGGCATGCTCCGCCGGCTTTACTTCCGGCCAGATTTTTTTGATGCATCCGTCCGGACCGATGAGAAACGTTACGCGATGGGTGCCCAGATATTTCCGGCCCATGAAACTTTTCTGCCCCCACACGCCGTAAGCTTCGACAATCTTTTTGTCTTCGTCCGCAAGCAGCGTGAACGGCAGTTGGAATTTCTCCACAAACTTGTCGTGTGATTTCACGGGGTCGGTGCTGACGCCCAGCACCACCGCGCCTTTCTTTTTGAAATCGGCGAAGTGGTCGCGAAACGCGCACGCTTCCTTGGTGCAGCCCGGCGTGTCGTCACGCGGATAAAAGTAAAGGATGACGTGGCTGCCTTTGTAATCGGCGAGGGAAATTTTCCCGCCGCCGCTGGTGGCCGCCGTGAAGGCCGGCGCGCGGTCGCCTTCTTTGAGTTTTAGTTCAATTGCTTTGGACATGATCGAAAATATGTGCCAAGCAAGCTGCTTTCACCAGTCTGTAATGGCTCCAGAGTTTTTGCCTGGCGGTCATTAAAAAGATGGGAGAAAACATTGTAATCCAGCCCTTGGCGATGCCACGCCCAACGCGAAAAAACATCGAGGCCTTTCACCCTTGACAACCTAGCTTTGCGTCTCTACCCAATTCACCATGAAATTCGCCTTAATCACCCGGCCCAAACACTTCGGGCAGCCGATGCGAAATGTCTCAACCGCAAAATTTGGGTTCGGCTTCCGGGCGTTGAACACGAAAACTCCGCTGCTGTAACTTGACAACTTTTATGAACAACCTTCGCAAGGACGGTGCAAGATGAGTGGTATGGCTCCCAAATTCGTCGCTGCCGCCCGAGCGCAAACCTGGAAAGTCGCCTACGACGAATGCAATGGCCTCCCGATGTATGCGATGCTTGATGGCCTTCAGGAAATTGGCCCCGCGCTTCTCCAGGACATGCGTTCACAAATGGCGATCTTCAATGTGTGGGGCGGTCCCAACATGCCACGAATCGGCTTTGCGATGGATGTCGTCACCAGCCGGAAAGTTCCACCAAACACGGCGGGCTTGTTCCCGGATCAGATTACGGACGCCGAGAAATTCCTGGCCAGAACTTCAGGCGGGGCGGCCCCTGCGAAAAGAACCTTGTGCATCACCCTGTTTTGGACAGAGGCCGCCCAAGGAGAAATTGTATCCTCGAGATACGTTCAGCGGGCACGCGAATTACTCAGGGACAACCACACGAACATAGACCTGGATGTCGCTCCGTATCGGGGTGAAATCGCAATTCCAGGTGAAATCGGCGACAACAGTGAAATGGACAAGGCGATGGCACTGGCCCGGGTGGCACCCCTTTACGCCGGGAACCGGCTCGCCGTGATTTTTCATCTCGCCACGGCTTCGCAGTGCGATCACGACAAACAGATGTGCGCGGGCATGAACTACGGAAACACGCCGGACAGCGGGAACGGGCGGTTTGTCTTCATCAACGTCGCAGGGGCATCTTCGGACGGTGCCACGTTGCTTCACGAAATGGGCCACGCGGCCGGAGTCCAATCGCGAGACAGTGATCGTAATTTGAAGGATTCCGATGACGTCATGAGCTACGGAACCACCCGAACTAAGATTGGTTTCAATCAACTCAACTTGTTCCGCCGACAAAATCTGTTTTTCGCAAGGTAGGTCATTCTTTGCCACCCATCAATTTCTTGATCTCATCCGCCTCGATGGGAATGTGCGCCATCAAATTCACCTGGCGCGCTCAGTGATGAGCGCATTGTTCTCCAGGTGAATCCCAAAGTCTTCTTCGGGAATATCCGACCTATCGCTTTGCCTTGATTCCAAAAACGGGGCGGCAAACTTAAAGAGGTCAGTCCTGGGTTCAAGTTTTTTTCACAAATGCAATACAGGGTAATCTCGGGTTTCAACCCCGTTTCGAGAATAAACTGATTTGACCACTGGCTAGCAAAACGTCAAGACGGGACTGCCCCGAATGGCGCTTAGTTAAGGCAGGGCCATAAAAAATAGTTTGCGCAAATTGCACTTTGGAATTGTACAAATTTAGCGGCTTGCTAAAGTTCTTGATGCGTCAAAACACACCATTTCTACCGGGCATTTCATCGCGTCTG
>JANYDP010000438.1 GCA_025363535.1 Verrucomicrobiota bacterium
CAAAATTAGTTGCCGGTCGCTCATGACGATAAAACTATGCTTCGCAAAAAATACGAAGGCAAATTCAAATTCATACCGCAATCGGCGCTTTGATGCCGGGATGCGGGTCATAACCAATCAATTCAAAATCCTCGAACTTGAAGTCGTGGATGTTCTTCACCGCCGGATTGATTTTCATCTGCGGCAGCGAACGCGGCTCGCGCGACAGTTGCAGCTTCGCCTGCTCCAAATGATTCGCGTAGAGATGCAGGTCGCCGAAGGTGTGGACGAAATCACCAGGTTTCAGGCCGCAGACTTGCGCCACCATCATTGTCAACATGGCGTAGCTGGCGATGTTGAACGGCACGCCGAGAAACAAATCCGCGCTGCGCTGGTAAAGCTGGCAGCTTAGTTCGCCGTCGAGCACGAAAAATTGAAACAGCGTGTGGCACGGCGGCAGGGCCATCGTCTCGATCTCGCCGACGTTCCAAGCGCTGACGATGTGTCGGCGGCTGTCGGGCTTGGTTTTGATCTGCTGGATGACCTGGTCAATCTGGTTGATCGAGCGGCCGTCCGTCGTGCGCCAGTCGCACCATTGCGCGCCATAGACGCGGCCCAGATTGCCGTCTTTGTCCGCCCATTCGTTCCAAATCGTGACGCCATTGTCGGTGAGATATTTGATGTTCGTGTCTCCTTTGAGAAACCAGAGCAGTTCGTGGAAGATGGACTTGGTGTGGACTTTCTTGGTGGTGAGCAGTGGAAAATTTGTTCGCAATGGAAACCGCGCCTGCGCGCCAAACACCGAATAGGTGCCGGTACCGGTGCGGTCGGCCTTGAACTTGCCTTGCTCCAGCACAAGGCGAAGCAGATCGAGATAGTGCGTCATGCCAGGAAACTTTAACCACGAACGGCGCGCGGGAAAATGAAATTTAGCTGTGGGAAAGACGCAAAGACAGTTTCACTTCGGGTTCGACTGCGGGAACAGGATCACATCGCGGACGCTTTCCTGGCTGAGGTTTTATTTTTGCCCGCTCTCCAGCTCTTTCATCAGCGCATCCACGCTGCCGTTCAACATATTGCTCGTGGGATCGCCATAACCGTCAAATTTGAATCGGATGATTCCGTCGGCATCAATCAGATAAACCGTCGGCCAGCCGGATACATTCCACGCTGAGGAAATTGGGCCGTCTGACCCGCCTTTTCCATTCCAAAATGACGGCCAGGTCATCTTTTCATGGGCCACCGCGCGCCTGGCATCCGGCAGAACACCATCGCCATTCACGCCGATCAGGGTGAACGGTTTGCCTTTCATCCGTTCCGTCAATGCTCGTTCTGCCGGCACCATTTGCATACAGGGACCGCACCAGGATGCCCAAAAACTTACAACTGTTATTTTCCCGCGACTGTCGCTCAACTTCAACTTCTTGCCCTCGATGCTTTCGGCTTCAATTTCAGGAGCCGCTTTGCCAAGTGAAAGGTGAAGCAGTTCATGCAGTTGTTTTTCCGCCTCGATTTTCAACAGCGGTTGTTCCTGGTTGTTGCCACGGGGCCGCAAATTCCGGCAGTCCGCGTAATTCGCCACGACATCCTCAAGCTGTCGTTCCGCTTCTTCGGCAACTGATTTTGAATCTCCCCACTTCGTCAGGTCGGTGGTGTCAAACTTGCCGATACTCTCCACGTAAAATGGAACACTTCTCCACCGCTCGAACTCGGCAAGGTTTTCGGCCTTGCAGACATTCAGGCTTCCCAGCGAAAAAATTGCCTGACCGCGATTTGCGTGGTCAGGATTATCTTTTATCACCGCTTGCAGGAAATCTACGACTGGTTTCTCGCGCCAACGCCAAATCCAATTATGACCAATAAAACCGCACAACGGACCCACTCCAGAATTTGTCGCCTGATATTTGGCGAGCAGTTCGACCGCTTGAAGTCTGTTGGTCCAAATCGGACCTCGTTCAGCAGAAGCCTTCATCACGATCCACGGGAGCATCTCAAACGCTGTCTCGGAAGCAGAATTTTTTGAGCCAGATCTAACACTTGCGGAAGGTTGGTGGCGACGATCTGTTTGTAAGCTCGCCACAACTTGCCACCGACATCGTTCGTGGATGCCTGATAAGCGGCCGACGCATCATCCACTGATTGTTTCAACGCCCGCATTTGATCGTCATTGGAGTTCGGCGACGATTCGGCGCGGGCCAGAGTCATTTGTATGGCCAGGGATGCTGCTGAAAAAAGGATGCTTAGATTTCTCATTGGCGACTTGATGACGCTAGGATTGGCTTTCTTGCCCAAGCTCTCTGTCACCTGCGTCATTCAAACGCCATCCACCGGATAAAGTTTCACTTTATTTCGGCTTCAACTGCGGGAAGAGGATGACGTCGCGGATGCTTTCCTGACCGAGGAGCATCATGCAGAGGCGGTCAATGTGCAGAGGCGGTCAATGCCGATGCCGATGCCGCCCGCCGGGGGCATACCGTGTTCAAGCGCGACGAGGAAATCTTCGTCTAGCTTCTGTTGCTCGCCGCCGGCTTGGTGTTCCAGCGTGGTGCGTTGCGCGATGGGATCGTTCTGCTCGGTGTAGCCGGGCGAAATTTCCTGGCCGTTGATGCAGCACTCGAAGACTTCGACGGTCGTCGGGTCGTCGGGCGAAAGCTTGGCGAGCGGCACGAGTTCCTTCGGCAGATGCGTGGCGAACGTGGGCTGGATGAGCGTCGGCTCGATCAATTTTTCCTTCGAATGCGAATAAGCAGTTCTTTCCTCATCTCGTCTC
>JANYDP010000450.1 GCA_025363535.1 Verrucomicrobiota bacterium
GACCGTGGCGGGAGGTGCCATTCTTGACGCTGTTCGCGGTGTGACAGTGGGGGCAGTTCATGCCCCACCTTATCCATTGCCATCAGTTGCATCAATACCTATTTAGCAATCCCGGAATTTGCAACCCGGCGTTGAGCATGATTCCCGCTTTTTCCGCCGCCGCCGGATTTGCTTCGAGCCGGACGTGCTTGCCTTCGAGCCGGAGACCGATCATTCCCCCTTGTTCGGTAAACCCGGGCGTCTCACCGACAGTCAAGACCGGCAGTCCGGCCAATTTCTCCAGGATCATCGCCGTGCGTTTTTGTTCCGACGCGCCGATGAAAACCAACTGGCAACCGGCCGCCTTGCGAACGCCGGACAACTGCTTGACCACCAACCGGCGGCCCGAAACCGTTTTGCCGGCCAGCCGCTCGAACGAATCCCAAAAAGGATTTTCCCCCAACAGCCCGATCGTCAGCGTGCGTTCCTTCGAGACCTCCGCGCCCGCCGGCCAACGAGCCAGTTCCACACAGCGGAAAAGCAGCGCGGCCTTCACATCATACTCGAAACCTTGGGGGACTTGGTTGGTGACCCCATTTTCAGAAAGCCGCGCGGCGGCACGGGCGGCGGCAGAGCGGATGCCAAATCGGTAACCCGGGCCGCAGATCGGGTCATGCGCAAAACCCATCTGCGCCAGGGCCGCGTTGAATTCACCGCCGGCCCCGGCACCGAACAAAACTGCGCACAGCAGCACACGCGCGCCGACGAATCGCCCGCTGCCGGCAGGAAAAACTCCCCGGCGCGAGCGGCCGTTGACCACCCGCCCGAGGCATTGATTTTCTGACGTGGCGATCATGTGTTCACCCAAATTTTCACCACGCTAACCGCCGCCCGCGTGGTGTCAAACTCAGACGAACTCATTCTAAAATCGGAACGTCAACGCCGCATGAACGCGATAGTCCGGCACGATTTGCAATCCGCTGTTGGCGATGCTGACGGGCAAATCCACGCCCACCTGCACGCCCAACCGCCCGCCCCAGTTGGCATTCACCTGCGGGCCGAGGTAAACCGCCGTCACTGCCGAGTCGCCGTCCGCCACGCCGCCAAATGTGTCTTTGTACTTGGACTCGCCGGAGACCACGACTTGCAGCGCCAGCGTTCCCCGCTGGCCGAGCCAGAGATACGCGCCGGGGCCGCCGCTCCACGTCCAGTCGTTGGCGTAACGATGGCCAAAGTCGCCGGTCGAGCGAATCGCGTATTGGGCGGAGCCGGCCAGAAAAAGCCGCTTCCACTTCACGGAAAAACTGGAGCCAACCAAACCGTCCACCGAACCGGAGCCAAGCGCGATGTCGTGGCCGCCGATGCCGTCGGGCAGCGCGTCGTCAGCAATGGTTAAATCCCGGGAATCTCCCGTCGGCAGTTTCACGCCACCCAGAACGGACCAGTTGAACGACCAGTCGGTCCCGGTGTGTTGGAACACGCGGAAATTTCCCGTGAGCGAAATGTCGCCCAGGCCCGCCGTGTCCGCGCTCAGAGTGTGCGAACCGTAAGCGCGGTAGATGACCGGCAGATTCAACTGCACGCTGAGACGGTTGTTGAAGTTGTAGCCGGCAAATATTTGCAGGGTGAAGCTGTCCAGATATTCGCCGTTGCCGGCGGTTTTTGTTCCGTCCATCTGCAACGTGCCGAAGTGCGTATATTGCTCCGCCACGCCAGCGACAAAGCCTTTTTCGTTTTCCGCCTGCAGATTGCACGCGGAAAAAACCGAGCAGCAGTCGCAGGCGCTCAAACTTTGAATGCCGGCCGCCGCCAAAACTGTGAAGACTAAAATTTTCATAGGAATTAATTCTGTATGGGGAAATGCTCAACGGCATCACCCGGGTTAAAACTCAAAACGGAAATTTCCGCACGAATGCGAAGCCGCAAGGAAGCGAACTAACCGGGAAGCTGGCGGGGCGGTGGGACGGGCGGTGGACTGGAAAAATCAGCCGGGGAAAAGCGGGAATCTGAAACCATCCGAAAATTTTGCGGCGCGGCGAAAATGAAAGCCGGCTGCTCGGAAACGAATTCAATTTTCTTCAACGGCATCGGCAGTTCGGATTTCTTCTCAGACTTTTTTCCAGCGGAAATGGCTTTGCAGAGGCGGCAGGGGTGTTGGCCGTCGAAAGTTTTTTCAAATGCCTCGGTCACGGAAACCTCGTGGAGATTCCCGGCAAGCATGTTCGTCCACGCCACGGATTGCAGCACGGCCCAATGTCCACCCACCGACGCGACGAGCGCGACGATCAGCAGAACATGGCCAAGCTTGCGGAACACGCGTGAACTTTTGCGAATCGCCTCCTGCCTGTCAAGGGGGGATGAGCAGAAAAGAACGTCCGGCCTTCTCCGTCCGCGATCACGAGTCCGTAGTTATTCTGTTCTGATTGGCCGCAAATTGCTGACAAATAATCCGCATTTGTATAAGTTAGCGCCACGTTTTTTAAACCATCACCCAAAAAAGTAGAACCCATGAAGCTTAGAAACCTGTCCTTCGCCATTTCCGCACTGCTCCTGACGCTCTGCCAAAACCTCCACGCCCAAGGCACGGCGTTCACCTATCAAGGCCGGTTGAACTCCGCCGGGGTTCAGGTCAACGGCAGCTATGATTTTCAATTTATCGCCTACGACAGCAGCGTGGGCGGCAGTCAACAGGGCAGCATCGTCACCACCAACGGCGTGGCGGTCAGCAATGGCCTGTTCACGGTCACGATGGATTTTGGCTCCATCTTCACCGGGGCGGCGCGGTGGCTGGATATTTCCGTGAAGACGAATGCGGGCGCCAGTTACGCTGTGCTTTCGCCGCGCCAAAATTTAACCCCGGTACCTTATGCGGCCTACGCCGCCAATGCCGGAACGGCGGCGAACGTGGGCGGACAAACAGCGGCGAACGTAGCGAGTGCGACTACTGCCGCCAATGCCGCCACGAGCGCGAACACGGCCAGCGCAATTGTGAAGCGCGATGCCTCGGGAAACTTTTCTGCCGGGACCGTTTCGGCAACGGCCTTCAGCGGCAGCGGCGCCAGCCTCACCAGTTTGAACGCCGGCAACGTCAGCAGCGGCACGCTGGCCGACGGGCGGTTGAGCAGCAACGTTCCTTTGCTCAACGCGAACCAGACCTTCACGGGCAGCAACAGTTTTAACGGCGGACTTACGGCGAACACCGGCGCGGGCACGGTTTCCGTGATCAACGACGGCACCCAAACGGCGGGGATTCTGGCGACGGGCGGGCCGAACCCGGGCTACATGCGGCTGCGCAATGCGCTGCAAATTTTTCCCAACCAGGCGCAGACCGTGGCTGGTTTGCTGGATGTGCGGAACACCAGCGGAGCCGCCACGATCACTCTAAACGGTGCGAATGGAAATGTCGCCGCCAGCAGCCTCAATGCATCCAGCATCAACGGCGGACTTGGCTCGGATTTTTTCCTCAACGACCACGCGCTGCGTTTGCGGAATGATTCCAACCACGGTCTCGGTTACAATGGAGCCGGCGTTACCAATTTTCCCAACGGTTCGGTGTTGCCGGACGGCCCGGTGCTGTGGGGTTTTGGCGGCGGGGCGTTGGGCGTGATGAATGGCGGGGCCAAGTCGGCGTTGAGTTGGGACAATTCGGGCGTCGCTGTGAATGGCAATTTCAGCGCGAACAACACGCCGGGAATCAACTGGGCGCAGGTCGCATATCCCAGCGAAAACATCAGCATTCCCAACAACGCCACCGTCGGCATCGCCAGCGAAGGCAATGCCAAAGTGGCACCGGGATATTTCTTCATCACCGCTTCCGTCACGGGTTTTGGCACCACACATCAGATGAAACTGATTCTGCAGGACATTTCGGGAACGCCGGTGACGTTGACTTCGTGCTGGACGGAAACGGGCACGGCCAATTCGCCGTCGGGAGCTTTCAGCCTGAGCCTGAGTTGGGTGGTGCCCATCACTGTCGCCAACGGTTATCAAAACTTCGGCATCTCGGTTCAATCCGGCGGCAACAACGGCTCCCCCGCTGAAATTGATGGCCACAATCTCTCGGTAGTTTTCATTCCGCGCCAGAACAACTAAGCCCCTAAATGAATATGAAGAAGTTCGTCCTACTCTGCGCGTTGCTTGTCCCAGGATTGCTCCGCGCGCAAAGTTATTCGATTGACTGGTATAAGATCGCCGGCGGCGGCGGCACGAGCACGGGCGGGGTTTATTCCGTCAGCGGCACCATTGGCCAGCACGATGCCAGCGGGCCGATGACGGGTGGCAACTTCTCCCTCACCGGCGGCTTCTGGGCACTTTACGCCGTGCAAACTCCCGGCGCACCAGTGTTGAGCATCAAGCTCACGACGACCAACACCGCACAAGTTTATTGGCCACCACCTTCGACCGGATTCAATCTGCAAGTCAGCACCAACCTG
>JANYDP010000461.1 GCA_025363535.1 Verrucomicrobiota bacterium
GATGAAAACTGCGCCGGCTACGCGCGGCCCGGCCATCCCGAACGGCCGGCGCGCATCACCCGCACGCTCGAGACGCTGCGCGCCCAGACGGCGCTGCCCATCACCTGGGCCGCGCCCGGGCCGGTGGACGAGGCGGCGATCCTGCGCGCCCACTCGCCCAGGATGCTCGCACGGTTGACCGCGCCGGAAGATTTTGACGCCGACACGCCGGCGCATCCGGGCATCGCAGAGTACGCGCGGGCTTCGGTGGGTGCGGCGGTGGAGGCGATGCGTTGCGCCCGCGCGGGCGAGACCGTGTTCAGCCTCATGCGCCCGCCGGGGCATCACGCGACGCGGGAGGCTGCGATGGGCTTTTGCTACCTGAACAATGTGGCCATCGCCGCGCTGGCGGCGCAGGCGGCGGGGGTTCGACGCGTGGCGGTTTTCGATTTTGATGTCCACCACGGCAACGGCACCGAGGATGTTTTGCTGTATCGCGAAGGCACGGCTTTTTTTTCCGTGCATCAGCATCCGTGCTATCCGGGCACCGGCGCGGAGAACGTAGGCGACAACTGTTTCAACTTTCCCGTGCCCGCCCATCTGCCGCGCCTGGAATACCGCCGGGTGCTGGCGAAGGCGCTGACGGCCTTGCAAGGTTTTCATCCCGAGCTCATCGCGGTGTCGGCCGGGTTCGATGCCTACGCGCGGGATCCGCTGGCGCAGGGGACGCTGGAGGCGGAGGATTTTTTCTGGCTCGGCGAATCGCTGCGGGGGCTGGGGGTGCCGGCGTTCAGCCTGTTGGAGGGCGGTTACAGCCGGGACTTGCCGGATTTGATCCTGGCCTACCTGCAAGGGCTGGCGGGAAAATAATCTCACCGCGCCGCCAGGCCTGCGCAACACGCTTGCCTCGCACGCGGTTCGTCAGCAAACTTCGGCCTCGTGATTTCAAGACGTGTGATTTTTTTCAGCGCGCTGGCGGTGGCGTGCTTGCTTGATGCCGCCTTTGCGGGCGAACTTCGGCCGCCGGGTTTTCGTCCGTTGCCACCAGGGGTTCATGCGCTGGTCGGCGGCACGGTGGTCATCCAACCCGGTGAAGTCCTCGCCGCCGGCACCATCATTCTTCGCGACGGCTTGATCCAATCGGTCGGCACGAACAGCGCCGTGCCGGACGATGCGCGCGTCTGGGACATGAAAGGCCGGACAATCTACGCGGGTTTCATCGAGCCTTACCTCGTGCTGGATGCCACCAACGCGCCGGTTTCCACCAGCGACACGATGCCGATCGGTCAATCCACCCTCGCGTCGGGCGGCTACAAATTTTTTGGCGCGCCCGGCACGAAAACGGATTCCGGCAAGCCCGGCCCCGGCTACGCGCTCGGCTCCATCACCCCGGAGTTTCGCGCCGCGCGAAATTTTTCACCGAAGGAAAAAGTGCTGGCACCGCTGCGCGAACTTGGCTTCACCGTCGCCGTCCTTGCACCCGCCAAGGGAATCATCCGCGGCACCAGCGCGCTCGTGGCGTTGACGGATGAGGATCCGAACCGCGCGCTGCTCAAGCCGGACGTGTTCCAGCACATCGCCTTCGAGACGGAAGACAGCGACGACGGCGCGTTTCCCGGTTCGCTCATGGGCGTGATCGCGGCGGTGCGGCAGAGTTTTTTTGACGCGCAACACTACGCACTGGATCACGCCGACTTCGCGCAACGTCCGCCGGGCCGGCCACGCCCGGAATACGATCCCGCCCTCGAAGCGCTCGCGCCCGCCGCGAATAAAAAGATGCGCGTCCTCTTCGAGCCGGGCAGCGCGCTGATGAATGCTCGCGCGGCGCAACTCGCCAGTGAACTGGGTTTGGACATCGCCCTCGTTTCGTGCGGCCAGGAATGGCGGCGACCCGATCTCGCCAAGCAAACCGGCGCGACGTTCATCGTGCCCGTGAATTTTCCGACGCTGCCCAAGCTGCCGAACGACGACGACTGGGACCAGGTTTCGCTCGATCAGTTGCGCGCCTGGGATTGGGCGGCGGAAAATCCCGCGCTGCTGCGCCAGCAAGGATTGACTGTTGCGCTGACCACTTACGGTCTCAGCGACAAAAAGGATTTTCCAAAAAATCTCCGGCTCGCGCTGGATCGTGGCTTGTCGGAAGACGATGCGCTCGCCGCCCTGACCACCGTGCCGGCGAAACTGTGCGGCCTGGAAAACCAGCTCGGCACCATCGCCGCCGGCAAGCTCGCGAACCTGACCATTGTAGAAGGCACCAATTATTTTTCCGGCGACGCCAAAGTTCGCGCGGTGTGGATTGATGGGAAAATATATTCCGCGCCACCCGAAGCCGCCAAGCCTGCGAAAACGGAAGCCGTTTCCACCAACGCTCCCGCTGCGGCGATCGAAGCTTCCAGCACCAACGTCGTGGTTTCAACGAACATGGGGGTGTCCACCAATTCGCCGGCCACCACCAACGCGCCGGTGGCTGCCAAAGTTGAGGAGAAAAAACCGGACGATAAAAAAGACAAACTGCGCGACGCCCAGAAAATCCGCGTGGCCCGTGCGCCGCTGGAAGGCCGCGGCGCGATCACGAATCCGCCGATTGTGCTGGTGACCAACGCGACCGTCTGGACGTGCAGTGCGCTCGGCATTTTGACCAACGCGCAGGTGATGGTTTCGGGCGGGAAGATTCTCGGCGTCGGTGAATTCCGGGCTGACGCTGGAACTAACGCCTTGGTGGTGGACGCTGGTGGCGGAGCGATCACGCCAGGCATCATTGATTGCCACAGCCACACGGCGATTCTCGGCAACGTCAACGAGTCCCGTCTCCCAAGCACCGCGATGGTTCGCATTGGCGACGTGGTGAATTCGGAGACGGAAAATCTGCACCAACAACTCGCGGGCGGCGTGACGGCGGTGAATCTGTTGCACGGCTCGGCCAATCCCATCGGCGGACAAAACTGCGTGATCAAACTGCGCGACGGTGATTCGCCGCCGCAACTCGTGTTCAGCAACGCGCCGCCGGGAATTAAATTCGCGCTCGGCGAAAACGTGAAGCAATCCAACTGGGGCGAGCATTTCACGACGCGCTTTCCACAAACCCGCATGGGCGTGCCGGTGTTCATCGCCAATCGGTTCGCCGCCGCGCGGCAGTATCTCGCGGACTGGGAAAAATTCCGCCGCGTCGGCGGACTGCAACCGCGTCGCGATCTGGAACTGGAAGCCATCGGCGAAATCATCGAGGGCAAACGCTGGATTCATTGCCACAGTTATCGGCAGGACGAAATCCTCGCGTTCCTGCGCGTGATGGAAAGTTTCGGCGTCAAGGTCGCCACGCTGCAACACGGTCTCGAAGCGTACAAGATCGCCGATGAAATCGCGGCGCACGGCGCGGGGGTTTCCACGTTTTCGGATTGGTGGGCGTACAAATTCGAGGTGTACGACGCGATTCCCTACAATGGCAGCCTGCTGCGGGATCGCGGCGTGACGGTGACGTTCAACTCCGATTCGTCCGAACTCGCGCGCCGCCTTTATCTCGAAGCGGCCAAGGCCGTGAAGTACGGCGGTACTTCCGACGAGGAAGCGTTCAAGTTTGTCTCGCTCAACGCGGCCAAGCAGTTGCACATTGATTCGTTCACCGGCTCGCTCGAACCCGGCAAGGACGCGGACTTCGTGCTGTGGTCGAAGTCGCCGCTGGATTCCGGTACGCAGTGTTTGCAGACGTGGATTGACGGCAAAAAATATTTCGACCGCGCATTGGAGGCGGAACGCACGGCGCGTTTGAAAAGGGAGCGCGATGATCTGATCGCCAAGGCCAAACAAATTGCAAAACTTTCCGGCGGCGGCGAGGACGCAAAGGATGACGGCGGCAAGGCATTCTTCAAGGTTTCGCTGGAGCACCGGTTCGACCGGGTGGATCGGGGCTGTCTGGATGAAGTGGAGGGAACGCGATGAAATTTACGATTTACGATTTACGATTTACGATTTTTTCAGCGGTGGTTGCCCTGACTTTTCAAAGCCGCGCCGAAACCATCCTCTTCACCGACGCTGTCGTCCACACCGTCACGCACGGCACGATTGCCAAGGGCGCGGTGCTGGTGCAGTCCAACCGGATCGCGGGCGTTTATGATCTGACTAATAGCGGCGTTAAACTCACGGTTCCCTCGGATGCGACCTTCGTGAATCTGCACGGCCAGCATCTTTATCCCGGCCTCATCGCGGCGGGCACCGAGTTGGGCCTGGGTGAGATTGACGCCATCCGCGCCACGCAGGACACGACGGAAGTTGGCGAAGGATTCACGCCGGAGGTGGAATCATGGATGGCGGTGAATCCCGATTCGGAAATGCTGCCGGTCGCGCGCGCCAACGGCATCGCGTATTTCGAGCCGGTGCCGCAGGGGAAAATGGTCTCCGGCCAATCCGCCTTGCTCGCGCTGGACGGCTGGACGTGGGAGCAGATGCTCGTGAAGAAATCCGTGGCACTGCACGTCTTCTGGCCCGAACTCGTGCTCGACACCACGCCCAAGGAGCGCCTCGCCGATCCGTCCAAGGCCAAATCGCTCGAAGACCAGGACACGGAACGCCGCAAGAAAATCGTGGTGCTGCAAAATTTTTTCGACGACGCCCGCGCCTACGCCAAAGGACGGAGCGCCGACAGCAACAAGCGCATTCCCGCGTGGGAAGCGATGCTGCCGTGCCTGCGTGGCGAAATGCCGGTGATGATCCACGCGGATGAATTCCGCCAGATCAAAGCTGCCGTGGTTTGGGCGGCGACGAACCAGTTGAAGGCGGTGCTGTGCGGCGGTCGCGATGCGTGGATGGTGGCTGGGTTGTTGGCGACGAATCAAATTCCCGTCATTTACGAACACACCTTCACACAGCCGTCACGCGACACGGAGCCGACGGACGTGCATTTCACTGCGCCGGAAGTTTTGCGACAGGCAGGAGTGCAAGTCACTTTCAGCGTCGGCGGGGCGACGGCGAACCGCAATCTGCCTTACTCCGCCGCGCAGGCCATTGCCTTTGGCCTGCCGGAAGACGACGCACTCAAAGGCATCACGCTGTATCCCGCGCAGATTTTCGGCGTGGCGGAGCGGCTGGGTTCCATCGAGACCAACAAAGACGCGACGTTGTTTGTCTGCGACGGAACTGTTTTTGACCTGCGCGCCAACGTGCAGCGCCTGTGGATTGCCGGGAAGGAAATCAAACTGGAAAGCCGCCACACGCGGCTGTACGAGAAATATAAAAACCGGCCCCCACCCAAATGAATCCGCCGCGCATCAAAAAAAATCGCCGTGTCCGGGCACTGCTGTTCGCGGGGCTTTTAATGATTGACGCTTCATCCGACCTGCTGGCTGAGGCGCGGCCGCAAACTTTGCCCTACACGGATTTAGTCCATCGCCTCACGGATCTGGAACACCTCGCCACTCTGCCCGCGCCCGGCGAAAGGACCGCGCAGTTTTCAAGCTACGACCGGGCCAGTCGTTACGATGAAGCGTCGGGCAAGTATCTTCACTGGGACGCGAACGACGACGGTTCCGGCTTCATCCGCAAGGAGAACGGCCAATTCGTCCTCGCTGAAATGAGCGGGCCCGGCTGCCTCTGGCGCATCTGGTCCGCCGCGCCGAAGGCCGGCCATGTCCGCATCTATCTCGACGGCGACACCAACCCGGCGGTGGATCTGCCGTTCGCAGAATATTTCTCCGGCACGAAGGCACCGTTCACCCGGCCCGCGCTGGTTTACACTGCGGCGCAGGGCGGCAACAACTATACACCCATCCCGTTTCAAAAGTCGTGCAAGATCATCGCCGATGAAGGCTGGGGCGCGTATTTCCATTTTGGTTACACGACGTTTCCAAAAGGCACGCAGGTGCCGACGTTTAAGCGCGAACTGACGCCTGTGGAAAATGCCGGGCTGGATGCGGCGGATAAAATTCTCGCCCAATGCGGGCCGCGCAAATTTCCCAACGGCCACAGTTCCAGCGGCGGCGAAGGTTCCCTTCCCGTAGGCAGCGGCAGCTTCACGAGCGACAAGCTGGACGGGCCAGGCGCGATCAACTGCATCCGTATCCGTTTCGATCCGCCGCTCGCGCCCGCCGACCGTAACGTGCTCCGTGAAATCACGATTCAAATCCGCTGGGATGGCGAGCCGTCGCCGTCGGTGTGGTCGCCGCTCGGGGATTTTTTCGGCACCGCGCCGGGCGCGAATGGGTATCGCTCGCTGCCGTGCGGCTACACGGAGGACGGCTGGTTTTACGCGAACTGGTTCATGCCGTTCACGAATGGCGCGGAAATAAAATTCGTCAATGACGGTCCGACCGAACGCAAATTCAAATACGAAATCTACCGCGAAGAAATCAAGGGCGACCTTACGCGCTTCACCCGCTTCCACGCCAAGTGGCATCGCGATGAGTTTCTGCCGACGGAACCGGCACGCCGGATTGACTGGCCGTTGCTCAAGACTTCGGGGCGCGGCCGTTTTGTCGGGGTGATGCTGCATGTCTGGAATCCGCGCGGCGGCTGGTGGGGTGAGGGTGACGAAAAGTTTTTTGTGGACGGCGAAAAATTTCCTTCAACGTTCGGCACCGGTTCGGAGGATTACTTCGGCTATGCCTGGGGCAGTCCGGCGTTGTTTCAACACGCCTACCACAACCAGACGCACAATGACGGCGACAACAAGGGCCATCTCTCGGTCAACCGCTGGCACATCGCCGACCAGGTTCCCTTTCAAACGGAATTCGAGGGCGATCTGGAAAAATATGTTCGCCCGGATCACCCGACGAGTTTTGCCGCCACTGTGTTCTGGTATCTCGCGCCTGGCGGCAGCGATCCGTATGTCCCCGCGCCGCTGGCGGAGCGCACCAATTATTTCGCGCCGCTGGTCGTGAAAGAAATCCCCGGCCTGATCGAAGGCGAGCGCATGAAAATTCTGTCCCAGACCGGCGGCACTTCGCAGCAACAGGACATGACGCCGTGGGCGGGAAAGTGGAGCAACGACGCCCAACTCTGGTGGAGTGGGGCCAAACCCGGCGACAAACTCATCCTCCGCCTGCCTGTCGAAAAGTCCGGCCGGTTCAAAATTCTTGCGCAGTTCACCGAAGCCGTAGATTACGGAATCCTGCAGCTTTCGCTTGATGGTGAAAAGCTCGGCGAACCTTTGGATCTCTACCACGACGGTGTCATGGCCACCGGTGAACTCAGTCTGGGCACGCAGGAACTTTCCGCAGGGGACCATCAGTTGACCCTCGAAATCATCAGCGCCAATGCCCGGGCTTTGAAAAGTTTTATGGTCGGTCTGGACTATGTGAAGTGTGTCGCCGCGCAATAGTCGGGGCCGGGTGATTTGCAGTTCCGCCTTGCGCGGTCCGGTCACGCCGCATACGGTTCCGGGCAACAACAACCTGAGCGCCCTGACGACAGCCGTGCGCGGAGAAGTGCGGCAGCTTTGGCGGGGAGCAGAAAGTCTTGTTGCAAGCACTGTTCACAGCAACGGCGAACAATTTCTGGAGGACTACCCAAATCTTAGATGCCCGGAGGTCGGCTCCGGAGGCCTCGACGTGAGACGTCACCGCCTCTCACAGAGGCCTTCCCAGGCCCCGGTCTGTCTTAAATGCGACAGATTTGTGCCAACGGGGAAGGCCAAGAGGCCGAAACAGCTCGCAAATGATCAATTCATAACAAGGTTGAGGACTTTGGAAGCCCGACTGAC
>JANYDP010000494.1 GCA_025363535.1 Verrucomicrobiota bacterium
GCCAGCGTTCGTTTCTGCCCTTCGCTGCCGAATTGCGCGGCGGACCTGTCATTCTGCAACAGCAGCAGATCGTCGCGATGCGGCCCGACCAGCGTAGCGCGATACGTCTGTTCACGCCGCCGCGCCTGGGCCAGTTCCAGCACGAAATCCTTTTTCACGCTCGGCTGATATTCAATCCGCAATTCTTCCGCGTCGTTGGAAATCCGGCGATACGCCAGCCGCGCCAGCGGCGAAAGCCTGGGGATCAGATCGCGGCGCAACTGGATGATCTTCTCGCCGGTCTCGACCAGTTCGCGGGTGAAACTTTCCAGCGCCGCCTCGTCGGGCGTGTGCCGCTTGAGCAGCGCGTTGCGGGAACGCAAAGCCTGCGCGTAACGCTGCAACAACGGCAGATACGTCGGGTGGGTCTGCGTCAGCAGCAGATCAATGAAGCGCCGCCGGATGCGCGCCGTGCCTTTCACGAGCTGCAAATCTTCCGTGCAGAAAACCACCGTGCGCAGCGCGCCGAGATACGCGGTCAATTTTTTCACCGGCTGGCCGTCGAGACTCAGGCTGCGTTCTGCAGCGGACCAGTACATTTTGATTTCGCGTTCGCCCTGCGCGACGATTTTGCCGCCGACGAAATAACCTTTTTGCCCGTGCCGGATCAGTTGCGCGCTCCCGACGCCGCGAAAGGAACGCAACGTGGCCATGAGGTAAACCGCTTCGAGGATGTTGGTCTTGCCCTGGGCGTTGTCGCCGAGCAGGACGTGGAAGCCCGGCGCAAAATCCACGTCCAACCGCGGGTAGTTGCGGAAGTCACGGAGTCGCAGATGGGCCAGATGCACGCGGGGAAAATAGGAGCGCAGACCGAGTGTCCGCGAGATTTTTCGGTGGCCAACCGCTTGGTGGCCGAGATTGGGGTGGTGGTTTTGGCAGGTAGTGAATATCCCGTCCTTGGACTGCGTCGGACTGAGGCTTGGACGATTTGACCGGCCGCACATCGCGCTTGCAGGGAAAAATGCGGCTGATATTCTGTCCCCGATTTGGAATCCAAATAAAAACATGAAACTTAATTCTCTGTTCGTCATCGCCGCCGGCGTGGCCGTCGCGGCAAAAGCCAACGCTGGTGATATCACCGGCACCGTCACCCTGAGCGGCACGCCGCCTGCCGCCGTGGGCATTGCTCCGCTCAAGGATGACGCCATCTGCGGCCAGTTCTACAAGGAAATGCCCATGACCAAGTTTTTCGTGGTTGGTGCCAACAAAGAACTCGCCGACGTGATCGTCATGCTCAAGGGTGTTCCCGCCAAGACCGCCGACGCTTCCGCCGCGCCGGTGGTGATTGATCAGAAAAACTGCCTCTACTCACCGCAAATCTTGGCGGTGCAGACCGGCCAGAAGCTGCTCGTGAAAAATTCCGATCCGATGCCGGTGGCCATGCACAACGTCCACATCAATCCGATGGTGGACGCCAACAAAGAGGCCAACGCCGCCGCGCTCAACGCCGCGCAGATGGCGGGTGCCGCTGATCTGACCTACACCTTTCCGGCCGCCGAGAATTTCCAGAAGTTCCAATGCGACGTGCATAAATGGATGTTTGCGTGGGTGACGGTGGTGGATAATCCCTACTTCGCCATCTCCGGCAAGGACGGCAAGTTCGCGATCAAGAACGTGCCGGCCGGAAAATACAAGATCGTCGCGTTGCACCGCAAAGCCGCGCCGGCTGGCGTGGAAAAAGAAGTCGAAGTCACCGCCGACGGCGGCAAGCAGGACTTCACGCTCGAAATCAAGTAATCCCATTTGAACGGCAACCGCTGCGGGCCACCAGCTCGCAGCGGTTTTTTTGTTTCAAGGATGAAACAATGATGAAAGTGTGAACCGCCTGCCGACAACCCAACCCTGGCTCCATCGTTTCGCCATGCTGACCGCGCTGGCGACGCTTGGCTTGGTCGGCTTGGGCGGATTGGTCACGAGCCATGAGGCAGGCATGTCGGTGCCGGACTGGCCGACCAGTTACGGATACAACATGTTCGCGCTGCCCTTCAAATTTTGGAGTGGTGGGGTTTTTTACGAGCACACGCACCGGCTCTGGGCTTCCACGGTCGGCTTGCTGGTCGTGGTGCTGGCGCGGTGGCTCGGCGGACGCGCGGCGTGTCGTCCGCTGCTGATCGTGGGGGTTGCTGAAATCCTTGCGGGCATTGGTGTTTTCGCGCTCTGGCCGAATTTGAAAGGCACCGGACATTTCCTCACTGGCATCGGCGGGGTGGTGTTGCTCGCGGGTTTGGTCTGGGTGAAAAACGAACCGGCGAACCGTGCGCTCGTGAAACTCGGCTGGACGGTTTTCTGGCTGGTGCAATTTCAAGGCCTGCTCGGCGGCTTGCGCGTGGTGCTGTTCAAGGATCAGATCGGCATCCTGCACGCCGCGCTGGCGCAGATTTTTTTTGTGCTGACCTGCGTGATCGCGATGTTGACGAGCTGGTGGTGGGGAAAAATGGGAAACAGCGAACAGCGAACAGCCAACACCCAACATCCCATTAACCCGGCACACGACCAGGCATTGGGCGTTCGATGTTCGATGTTCGATGTTCGATGTTTCCTCGCGCGGCGCGGACTTTTTTTGTTCACGACCCTGCTGATCTTTTTGCAACTCCTCATCGCCGCCACCATGCGGCATCAGCACGCGGGGCTGGCGATTGCGGATTTTCCGTTGGCGCATGGCCAGCTTTGGCCGGACACCAGCGCGGAGGCCGTGGCCCGTTACAACCAAGTCCGGCAGGAGATTACCACCGTGAATCCGATCACGGCGTTTCAGATTCAACTCCAGATGGCGCACCGGCTCATGGCGGTTTTGATTTTGTCGCTGGTGGCCTTTTGTGCGGTGAAGGCGCGCAGCGGCGCTCCCGCTCCGATTCGTCGCCTCGCAATTTTCTGGCTCGGCTTGATTCTGGTGCAGGTGGCGCTGGGCGCAACCACGGTCTTGACCGACAAGGCGGCGGACATCGCGACAGCGCATGTCGTGGTCGGCGCACTTTCTCTAGCCAGCGGCGCGTTGTTGTGTATTATCTCCGCCCGAAGTTTGCCGACGACCATTCAGTCGGCCTCGTGAGCATGAAAGCAACCGCAGAAACATTGCCTGAAACCGTCGCCGCCGAAAAAGGCTGGGTGGCCGTCTTTGCCGATTTGTGCAAGGCGCGGCTCACCACGCTGGTCCTGCTCACCACGCTCGTTGGCTTCTATCTCGGTTGGCGCGGGCCGATGAATTATCTGCTCATGTTCAACGCGCTGTTCGGTACGGCGCTCGTGGCGAGTGGAGCGTCGGCGTTGAACCAGCTTTTGGAACGCGAACACGACGCGAAAATGCGCCGCACCAAAACGCGTCCACTTCCGTCCGGCCGTCTTCAACCCACCACGGTCATGGTTTTCGGCGGCGTCTGCGCGTGCGCCGGATTGCTCTGGCTGGCGCTGGCGGTGAATCTGACGACCAGCGTCATCGGCGCGGTTTCATTGGTCAGTTACCTGTTTATTTACACGCCGCTCAAGCGCGTGACGTGGCTGAACACCGCCGTGGGCGCGGTACCTGGCGCGTTGCCGCCGCTGATGGGCTGGACGGCCGCGCGTGGCGAATTGAACCGTGAAGGCTGGGTGCTGTTCGCGATTCTGGCGTTCTGGCAACTGCCGCATTTCTTCGCCATCGCCTGGATGTACCGCGAGGAATATGCGAAGGCGGGGTTCGTGATGCTGCCCAACATTGATCCGGATGGACATCGCACAGCGCGGCAGGCGTTGAGCCACACGTTGCTGCTGCTGCCCGTGAGTTTGTGTCCGTTTGTGTTTCAGATGACGGGGAAATTTTATCTGGCCGGCGCGCTGGTGCTGGGCTTTGCGTTTCTCTGGTTTGCGATCCAATTCTCCCGCGACCTCACCGTCGCGCGGGCGCGGCAGCTTTTCTTTTTCTCCATCCTTTACCTGCCACTGTTGTTGACGGCGCTGGTTTTGGACAAGTTGAAATAATGAATGGCATCAGGCGAATCTGCCGTTGACAGGCGGGGGCGGGTCAAGTTCACTGACCCGCGTTTGGCGAAAGCCGGACAAAATAATTTAAGTCAGTCAGTCGGAAAAACGCAGTTGATATAACGAACATGCAGGCAACACACGCAACTCCGCACACCGGTGCGCACGAAGTTCACCATGAAGATCCGGGCTTCTGGCGCGGCTACATTTTTTCGAGCGACCACAAAGTCATCGGCATTCAATACGGCGTCACCGCGCTGGGCTTTTTGCTGTTCGGCTTTTGTCTGATGCTGATGATGCGCTGGCAGATCGCGCACTCGGGGCAGCCGGTGCCAGTCGTCGGGCCGCTGCTGGAAAAATTTCTCGGACCCGATGCGGCCAAGGGAGTTGTCTCACCGAATTTGTACAATGCCTTTGGCGCGATGCACGGCACCATCATGGTGTTTCTGGCGATTGTGCCGCTGGCGTTCGCGGCGTTTGGCAATTACGTCGTCCCCTTGATGATCGGCGCGCCCGACATGGCGTTTCCACGTGTCAACATGGCGAGCTATCAGTCTTACGTCATCGGCGGCATCATCATGTTCGTCAGCTTTTTCATCCCCGGCGGCGCGGCGCAGGCAGGTTGGACTTCCTATTCGCCGCTGGCAACTTCCATCGCATCGGACGGCCAAACTTTCTGGCTCATCGGCATGGTGTTCCTGATCACCTCGTCGTTGCTGGGCGCGGTGAACTTCATCGCCACGATCATCCAGCTCCGCGCGCCGGGCATGACCTGGATGCGGCTGCCGTTCTTTGTATGGGCGCAGTTGATCACGGCGTTTCTCCTGCTCCTCGCGTTTCCGCCGCTCGAAGCGGCGGGTGTGATGCAGTTGATGGACAAGCTCGCCGGCACGAG
>JANYDP010000500.1 GCA_025363535.1 Verrucomicrobiota bacterium
GTCATGCACGGCCACGCGAACAAGGCTATCGCTGACCGGCTGGGGGTTTCGACTGCGGCTGTGAAATTTCATTTGCAGCATATTTACGAGAAGCTGCACGTCCATTCGCGCACCGAGGCGGCGTTGAAGTTCAAACAGGGAAAAGCTTCGGAAACCTAACCACTCGGCTAGCTTGGCATCGGGCCGGCCATCGGGTAGGCTGCCTTTGTGACCCTTAACAACCGCAACACCTGAACCCTGTTGGCCGCCTCGCCACGTCCGTTCTTGTCGGAAGAACCGTGCCGTTGGAGAGCTGGCAACCCAAAAACACCATCGCATGAAAAACACCATCGCAAGTTTCGCAATCGTTGCGCTCACCCTGCTCGCGGCGATAAACGCCCAGGCGACCCTCATCGCTTACGACTCGTTTAATTACACCGGCGCGCAAATCAACAACGGCACGCCGCAGCCCTCGGGCGCACCGAACCAAACCACGAGCGGCGGTTGGACGGCGGCCAACTGGTCGGCCGCGCCTGCTGGCGGCGGCGCATTGACGCTGAACGCTTTTGGATTGGGCTATGCGAATCTTCCGACCGCGAACAAATCCATTTCCACGCTCGGTGCGAACTATCTTTACAACCGCATCTCCGGCGCGCCCACCACCGGCAGCGTCTGGGTCAGCGTGCTTTTCAAACAGACTGGGGACATCGGCGGCAACCGCGCCGGGGTGATCCTGCAAAACGGCAGCGGCACCGGCATCATGCTGGCCTATCAACAATTCAGCGGCACGCAAGGCAAGCCGTGTCTGATGGCGATGACCAGCACGACGACGGTCGGTGCGCAGATCGGAACCAGCGCCACCGCCCAGACCTATCTCAACACGAACTTATATGTGCTGGAATTTGTTTATACCGCCGGCGTCGTTTCCAGCATCAAGGTTTATTCCAATCCGACCGCCGGACAGTCCATCGCCCCTGCGCCTGACTTCACGGTGTCGTCGGGATTTGGCAGCATCGGCGCACTCGTCAATTTCGGCATGATGAATTCCGTCGGTGCCGCGAACATGACGATGGATGAGTTCCGTGTGGCCGACACCTTTGCCGACGCCGTGGGTGTTTCGGTCATCCCGCTGAATGTGTCCATCACCAGTCCGACCAATACGCAGACGGTGAGCATCTACAATTTTACGGTCAACGCCAACGCCGTCGTCGTGCCCGGCACCGTGACCAACGTGGATTTTTACGTGGACGCCGCGCTCGTCGGCAATGATACGACCTCGCCTTTCAGTTTCGTCGTGAGCGGCGCGACGGCGGGCGCTCATGCGCTTAAAGCCGTGGCCTGGGACAGCAGTGGAAATTCAGCCACGTCCTCCGTGGTCAATGTCACTGCGGCTAACTTGGCTCCTTCCGTGACGGTCACCAACCCGGCGAACGCAAGTCAGATTCTCGTCGGCACGAGCGTGTCCATCGGCGCATCAGCGACGGACGACAACTCGGTGACGAACGTGAATTTCTACGTGGACGGCGGATTGGTCGGCAGCGACAACTCCAGTCCGTATGCCGCAACGTGGACGGCGACGGCGGGCGCGCACGCGTTGACGGCGGTGGCGCAGGACGACGCGGGCTTGAGCACCACCTCGGCGGTGGTGAACGTCACCGGCACTTTGCCGAGCGTATCAATATCGAGTCCCACCAACACGCAGACGGTGAGCATTTACAGTTATACGGTCACCGCCAATCCAACGGTGACTCCCGGCACGATCACCAACGTGGATTTCTACGTGGACGCGGCGTTTGCAGGCAATGACACCACTTCGCCGTTCACTTACGCCGTCGTCGGCGCGTCGGCTGGCGCTCACACGCTTAAAGCGGTGGCGTGGGATAGCAACGGCAATTCGGCAACCTCGTCCGTGGTCAACGTTACTGCGGCAAACTTGTCGCCGTCCGTGACCATCACCAACCCGGCGAACGCGAGCCAGATTCTTGTGGCCACGAGCGTGTCCATCGGCGCTTCGGCGACGGATGACGGCACGGTCACCAACGTGGATTTTTACGTGGACGGCGGATTGATCAGCAGCGACAACTCCAGTCCGTATGCCGCGCTTTGGACAGCGACCGCCGGCGCACATACGCTAACGGCGGTGGCGTGGGACAACGATGGTTTGAGCAGAACTTCAGCGGTGGTGAACGTCACCGGCACGTTGCCGACGGTTTCCATCACGAGTCCCACCAACACGCAGACGGTGAGCATTTACAATTACACGATCAACGCCACGGCCACGGTCACTCCCGGCACAATCACCAATGTGGATTTCTATGTGGACGCCGCGCTCGTTGGCAATGACACAACTTCGCCTTACAGCTTCGTCGTGGTCGGCGCGCCGGCGGGCGCTCATGCGTTGCAGGCCGTGGCGCGTGACAGCAACGGCAATGCCGTCACTTCCTCCGTGGTGAATGTGACTGCGGCAAACCTTCCGCCTTCCGTGACCCTCACCAATCCCGCTGCGTCCAGCGTGTTCCTGATCGGAACGAGTGTGACGCTCGGCGCTTCGGCGAGCGATGACAACACGGTCACGAACGTGAATTTCTACGTGGACGGCGGACTCGTCGGCAGCGACAACACGAGTCCTTACGCCGGGAACTGGACCGCGACCGTTGGCGCGCACACGTTGACGGCGGTGGCGCAGGACGATGGCGGATTGAGCACGACCTCGGCCGTGGTGAATGTCACCGGCGTTCTTAACTTCAATGCTTACGAGCCGTTCAACTACGCGTTGACCAATTCATTCGTGACTGGCAGAGCCAGCACGGCGACGGGATTCAACGGCAACTGGAATAACGGCGCGGCTGGCCAGATCGTCGCAGGGTTGACTTACACCGCGCTGCCCGTGGCGAACAATGCGCTGGCCTCTGGAAGTGGTCGCCAGTCCGAGCCTTTCTCCGGGCCGATGTCCAATGGCACTGCGTATGTCAGCTTCCTGTTCAAGGCTTCCGGGAACATGGGCGGAAACATTTGCGGCGTGTATTTTCCGAACGGCGGCACGGGATTGTTCTTTGGATACGGCATGGCACCGAACAGCGCGTCGCAAGGCGGGCTGGGGATAGGATCAATCAACACAGCGGGAACTGCAGCGTTGGGAATCACCGCAAATCTGGGAAGCTCCTTCCTGGGAACTTATGTCAACACCTACCTGATCGTGATGAAAATTGATTTCGACACGTCCGGCGTCAACGACACGGTCACGGTCTATATCAACCCGAACGCAAATGCAGCGACGCCGGGAGTCGCGGCAACTTATACCGTCAGTTCATTCAACGTCGGGAGCATCACCGGCATGGGATTGAATGTTCAAGGTGGCACGACGATCACGCTGGATGAATTCCGTCGCGGCAGCACCTACGGCGAAGTGGTGGGTTACAATCCTCCAGCCACGCCGACGGGACTGGCGGCGAGCGCCGGCATCAACTCGGTTGGCTTGAGCTGGAATGTCGCGAGCGGCGCGACCAGCTATCTGGTTTTGCGCGGCACCAGCCCGGGAGTTTATACCGTGACGAACACTGCGGCCTCCAACACTAACTTCGACGCCACCGCTGTTGGTGGCACGACTTATTACTATGTGGTGCAGTCCACGAACAGTTCCGGGTTGAGCGGATTATCCTCGGAAGTGTCGGCGATGCCGCTGGTCGCGTTGCCCAATGTTCCGACGGGATTGACCGCCATCGGAACCAACGGCGCGGTTCGATTGAATTGGAACGTCGCGGTGGGCGCATCCGGCTATAACGTCAAACGCTCCACCACCAGCGGAGCGGAAGTGTTCCTTGCTAGCACGGGCACGACGAGCTACACGGACACCGCCGTCGTCAACGGCCAGCAATACTTCTACAAAGTGTCCGCAACTAACTCCACCGGCGAGAGTGCCAACTCGTCGGAAGCCACGGCCACGCCAAATAACCCGCCAGCGGCGCCGACGGCTTTGTCCGCCATCGCGGGAACCAATCAAGTGGCGTTGTCCTGGACGGGATCGGCTGGCGCGGCGAGCTATAACGTCAAGCGCTCGACCACCAGCGGATCGGGTTACGTCACGATCGGAACAACGGCCGCTCCCACCGTGGCCTACACGGATACAACGGCGATCAAGTTCGTGCAGTATTACTACGTCGTGTCTGCGGCGAGTGCTTATGGTGAAGGGCCGGATTCAAGTCCCGAAGCCACGGCCACGCCGACGGGCACTTATGCGCCGTCTGCTTACGAACCGTTTAACTATGGTTCGCTGGCGAATGGTAATGCTTCGACGGCCAGCGGATTCACCGGCAATTGGACGATTGGTGGCTCCGCCAACATCATCGGCAATCTGACTTACCCCAGTCTGCCGACGGCGAATAATGCCTTTGAACAATTCCCCGCCGGTCAACGCGATCAGGTTTCCTTCGCCGCGCCGCTCTCCAGTGGAACTAAGTTCATCAGCTTCCTCTACAACCAAGCCGGCGACAACGGCGGCAATCGCAACGGGCTTTATCTCCCAAGCAGCGGCGCGACGAGTTTGTTCGTTGGGCCGTATCCGTGGAGCGGAGTGGCTGGAGTAATGACTCTAAGCACCGTGACCACCGTCAGCGGCTCAGCCACGGGAACGGGGGCGACGCTCGCGCAGATGCCCGGCCCGGCGCAGGTCATGAATTACAACCAGACGAACCTCGTCGTGCTGCGGATTGATTTCAATACCTCCGGCACAAACGACACAGTTAGTCTGTGGCTCAATCCAACGGCGGGTGGAGTCACACCGGCTGGTAATATCAACGCTCCCAATCCTGATCTCGTGGTCAGCACCTACGATGTGGGAACGATCTCGGGAATTGGTTTCAACTTCCAAGGTGGTGCGGCGGGCGAACAGTTCGATGAGATTCGTGTCGGCGACACCTTCGGTGATGTTTCCGGTTATGTGGTCAGCACCGTGAACCCGACGCCGACGAACATCGTCACCGTTGTCGCTGGCAACCAGCTTACGCTCTCCTGGCCCGCCGATCACACCGGCTGGAAGCTACAGACGCAGACCAACGACCTGAACACGGGCATCTCCGGCACCTGGTTCGACGTGGCAGGTTCGACCACCACCAATGCGATGAACTTCACCATTGATCCGGCGAATCCGACGGTGTTCTACCGCCTGCGTTTGCCGTAAGCCTTTGTCGCCTTGGGTTGGGCGATGATTGGGTTGGGAGCCGGTTCAGGAATGAACCGGCTCCTTGTTCAAACAGAACCATTGAATAAGTGAAACCTAAATCAGAGCCGTGAATACTTTGAAGAAAAAACCGCTTTCATTAACACCCGGCTTCAGCCGGGTGGGAAGGATGGCGCGGAAGACAAACCGTTTAAACGGTTTGTTTTTGATGGACACGTCAGTCACCGCGTTGAAACGCGGTGTTAATGAGAAGATTTCTACAAAGTAAGCAGTGAATTAATAATCAAACTTAGCAGCCAAAGAAAATCAGTTGTATGAAAAAATTTATCGCAAGTGTCGCCCTGATGGCAATGGCCGGCCTGGCCAACGCCACCAACACCACCAATTTGTTTCCCAACGGGGACTTTGAATCCGGCGGTGCGGGTGCCTGGGTCGAGGCGTTTGGCGGCGCGGTGACTTATAACTACCCGGCGTCGGGCGGCAACCCCAATGGTTATGGCGTCATGGATTCGACGGGCAATCCCGCGTTTGCGATCTGGGTCGGTGGGGCCGCCACGCCGCTTTCGCTGTCGTCCTTGGGACTCACGGCCGGCCAGAGTTATACCTTTGTGCAGGACATGAAAATCACTTCCGGTGTCAACATCGGCGGACTCAAAGTGGAATCATGGGGACCCAGTGGCGTTCTCGATAACAGCGGCGATATGCGCCCCTCCACCTCCGGCCACAATACCGCCGCGTGGGAAACTTACTCCTTTACTTATACCGTCAATCCGGCGGCAACGGGACTAAAGATCGTGCCGCTGTGGGGGCCGGGTTCGGTGGTAGGCTATGATAACCTGGGAGTGGTCGTGGTGGGTGCCACGCCGTTGTCGGTTTCCATCACGAGTCCAACCATTGGTCAGGTGGTTTATTCCAACTTCACCATCAACGCCACGGCGGCGGTGGTTCCGGGCACGGTAACTAATGTGAATTTTTACGTGGATGCCGCACTGATCGGGAACGACCCCAGTTCTCCCTTCAGCTTTAACGCAGTCGGCGTTTCGGCGGGTGCCCACGCGCTGAAGGCGATTGCCCGCGACAGCAGCGGCAACTTCGCCACTTCATCCGTGGTGAACATCACCGTGACCAATGTTGCGCCGCCCGCGTTCAGCGCCTATGAAAAGTTTAACTATGCGCTCGGAAGTTTTCCCAATAACACCGCCGCCACGGGCACCGGCTTTACCGGCACTTGGACGTGCGGAGCTGCGGGCACCACGGTCGCCGGCCTGACATGGCCCGCGCTGCCGACGGCCAACAACGCTTTGCAGTCTGGTGCCAGCCGCCAGTTCGCTTCCTTTGCCAGCACGCTTTCCAGCGGGACCAGATACGTCAGTTTCCTGACCAAAGGCAGCGGCAATCCGGGAGCCAATGCCTGCGGCGTCTATCTTAAGGGTGACAATGCCACCAGCCTCTTTGCCGGTTTCCGTTCGCCATTTAGTGCCAACCTTACCGGCTGGGGATTGGGATCCGTCACCAGCGCCGGGAGCGCGGCCACGGGAATCACCGGGCTGGGCAGCGCCGTCAACATCACCAATACCGACACGCATTTCATGGTGTTGAAAATTGACTTCAATACCTCGGGTGCCAATGACACGGTTAGTCTCTGGATAGATCCACCGGCGGGAACCAATGATCCCGGCGTGGCCGCCAACCTGACTTACAGCGCCTACGATGTTGGAAGCATTTCCGCGTTTGGATTGAATGTGCAGGGCGGCATGAACCTGACCGTGGATGAAATCCGGGGCGGCACTACTTACGGCGACGTGGCGGGTTCGTCGGTGTCCGCGACGATACCGACCACCTTGGCGCTCTCGGTCGCGGCGAGCAAACAGATAAGCTGGACGGCCAGCAGCACTAACTATTACCAGCCGCAAAGTTCCACCGACGGAGTTAATTGGAATGACTTGGGCAGCCTTATCTCTGGCAACAGTGTAACGTCAGTTTCCGACCCCGCACCGGTGGCGTTCTATCAGGTTCTGGAAATAGCCCCGGTAACTACCGATCAGATCGCCAACGGCGATTTTGAAATCAGCGATGGTGCGGGCGGGGCGCAGAGCTGGAACGGTGTCGGGAGCATGCCGCCGACTCAAAGCCTCGCGGATTTTCACGGCGGAGCCGCCAGCATGATGATCTATGTGACCAATGCTACCATCACGGCGCAAAATTCCGAAATGCAGCAGAACGTGCTTAATGCCGGAAGTCCCGGAATCACCGAGGGAAATACTTACGACTTTTCCTTCTGGGCCAAGGCGCTGCCCAAATTTGCGTCTGGTGGTTATGTCCACAACTACAAGGTTACTTGGCTGGGCGTCGGCAGCGTCGTGGTCGGCGCGATTGGTTTCACACCTTTCACGGCGAACACCAGCACTTGGACCAAGACGGACACCGGCCCGGTGGTTGCACCCGCCGGAGCCGTGAACGCCTTGATCCAGATTTTCGGCGCGAGCGGCGGCATCGCCGGAGATTTCGGCGGTGTCTTGATAGATGATGTTTCTATGACCGGCACGACCGCGACCGGATCTATCAATACCTTGTCGCCCTCGGTTCAGAATGGAGCGGTCTTCACGGCGACGGTTCGGACCAACGGCGTGACGGCGGTCGGCGCGTCCGGCAACGTTCAATTCAAGACCAACACGGTGAACCAGAGCCTGACGTTCGTGACGGGCGGCGTTGCCGTCAGCGCTTCCGCCGTCGTGCCGGCCAGCTACACGGTCACCGCCATCTATTCGGGTGACAGCACTTATCTCGGCAGCACGGCGACCTTGGTGGTGGGCGGGCCGGGCAACACGCCGACCAACATCACGGCACGCGTTTCGGGCAACCTGCTTACGCTGTCGTGGCCCGCGAGCCACCTTGGTTGGTTTCTTCAATCCCAAACTAACAGCTTGAGCGCGGGCCTTAGAACGAACTGGGTGATCGTAGCCGGGAGTGAAACCAGCACCCAGGCGGTGATAACCATCAATCGCGCCAATCCAAGCGTGTTCTTTCGCCTGCGTTCGCCTTGAGCAGCGGGGAATGTAAAGTTGAAATTGAATAAAAATATGAAACTAAAACTGCACGCCGCCAGAGGTTTTACCTTGATTGAATTGCTCGTGGTCATCGCCATCATTGCCATTCTCGCCGCGATGTTGCTGCCCGCGCTGGCCAAAGCCAAAGCCAAGGCTCATGGCATCAGTTGCATGAACAACCTGAAACAACTGCAACTGGCCTGGGTGATGTATTCGGGAGATAACGGGGACAAGCTGGTTCCCAACGGTGAAGATGCCGCGCTGGCCACCAGCCCCATAGCGGCAATCTATCTGCCCGGCGGTGCCAAAGCGGAGTGGGTGCTCGGAACGGTCAAGACTGCCCCGGCAGCGAGCGACCCCGCGCTGATCCAGAACGGCCTGCTCTATTCCTATGTCAACTCGCTGGCCGTCTATAAATGCCCGGCAGATAGGAAGGTGGTTAATGGTGCAAACACCATCCGCAGCATGTCCATGAATACCTGGATGAATTCAATTAAAAGTTGGAACGATGTCATCGGTTATACGGGCGCGTTGCGGCTTCGTGATTTTCGCAAGCAAGGCGACATCACCCGGCCTATCCCCTCGGCGTGCTGGGTTTTTATTGATGAGAACCCGAACAGTATCAACGACGGATGGTTTGCAGCCGATCCAAATCAACCTGCCAAGTGGGTGGATATACCGGCAAGCTATCACAATAATGCGGGCGGGCTTTCATTTGCCGACGGTCACGCGGAAATCAAGAAATGGCGGGATTCCAAAATGATCAACGCCCTGACCACCGACGTGCCGAAAGATCCCAACTCCGATGACTTGGTGTGGTTTAATGAGCGAAGCACGGCCAGGATGCAATAAGTTGAATCATAGGATGACTATGTCCCGCCCGCAGAGGTTAGCACGGGTTAGTTCTAAAAGAACAAGTTTTGTTCAGGGAGACGCTGAATAGTTCACCTTGTCATATATGAATACGGAAAACACGATTGAAGACAAAACGCAGAGGCGCAGAGAACGCGGAGTTTCGCAGAGAAAATTTTCTCTGCACTGCTCTGCGCCCTTTGCGTCTCTGCGTTACTCCGTTTTCTCTCATGATTATATCAGTGCCACCTTCGACCAAAGCATCATGGATTTTTAACAAGTCGGACATACAAAACAAAAAATATAAATATGAAGACAAATAAGTTAATCGGCACTCTGTTCGCCGGCTGCCTGCTGGCCGGGTTTGGTGCCAGTGTTCAAACCGTCCACGCGGAAGACGCGACCGTTGCGCCGGGAATTAAATTTCCCTTCGTCATCTACGATGACAAAGGAAGCACCAACAACCATTACGTCCCCTCCGGCTGGATGGGCAACACCAAGGCCGTGAAAATGGACGAGGGCTGTGAAGCCAATCCGCACGGCGGCAAAACGTGCCTGCGTTTTGAATACACCGAGACGAGCAAGTGGGCGGGAATCGTCTGGCAGGATCCGGCCAATGATTGGGGCGATCAGCCGGGTGGCTGGAATCTGACCGGGGCCAAGAAATTGAAATTCTGGGCGCGCGGCGACAAGGGCGGTGAGACCGTCAGCATCAAGTTCGGCGTGCTGGGATCGGATAAAAAATATTCCGACAGCGCGACCGGCGCGGCCAACGACCTCAAACTCACAAAGGAATGGATGGAATACTCCGTTGACCTGGCCGGCAAGGATCTGGCCCGCATCAAGACTGGCTTTAGTTGGACGGTGGACAGCCAAGGCTCGCCGGCGGTCTTTTTCTTGGATGACATTCGGTTTGAATAAGCGGATGATCTAAAATGCTGATTAAACCAATCTGCCTGACGTAAATTTCAGGCAGCCAATTCACGCCTGACAAATGCACCCGGCCAAAAAAAAATTCCTTTCCTTAATAACCAGCCTTCGGCAAATAACGAGGCCGGTGGGGGCGGCGATTTTTTTTGCCCTGCTGGCCGGTCGTGCGGGTGCAAGCCTGGTCGCTTACGAGCCGTTCAACTACAGCACTTCGATTCCCAGCGGCACCGCCAGCACTGCCAGCGGGTTCGCCGGCAATTGGACGTGCAGCACCACGCCGTCAGTTGTCGCCGGGCTGACTTACACGGCATTGCCAGTCGCGAACAATTCATTCAGCTCGACGAGCGGACGCCAGTCCGTGGCTTTGGCCAGTCCGCTCGTCAGCGGAACAAAATGGATCAGCTTCCTGTTCAGCCAGTCGGGAAACAACGGCGGAAACATCTGCGGGCTTTACTTTCCGAACGGCGGCACCGGTTTGTTTTTTGGTTTCGGTCTCGCGCCGTTCTCCGGCACACAGGGTGGATTGGGTTTGGGTTCCACGGCCACCGCCAGCGCCAGTCCGCAGGGCGCAACCAATCTGGCCAGTTCCTTTCTGGGAACCTATGGCACAACTTATCTCGTCGCGTTGAAAATTGATTTCAACACTTCGGGCAACAACGACACGGTCACCGTTTATCTGAATCCAACTGCCAATGCTGCCGCGCCGGGCGTGGCGGCAACTTACACGGTCTCGACGTTTGATGTGGGAACCATCACAGGCATCGGCTTCCAAAATACGGGCGGCGGCTTTGCCATCCGCGCCGATGAAGTCCGCGTGGGCGACAGTTATGCCGATGTGTCCGGCGGAAGCGGCGGCCCGCCACCGGTTGCGCCGTTCATTTCGAGTGTCAGTCCGAACAGCGGGCCGACGAATGGCGGCACAACGGTGACCATCACCGGCTCGAATTTTCTCGCGGGGGTCACGGTC
>JANYDP010000546.1 GCA_025363535.1 Verrucomicrobiota bacterium
TGCTCGGCGACATCCAGCAGTTCGTTCTGGCGTTTGTAGGAACAGACCGTGCCGGCATTCAGGAGGACGCACTTGGCCGGGCGCGCGGGCGGCAGCGGAGTTTGAAAAAAAGCTTCACGGACGGCGTTGGCCACCAGCCAGGTCTGGCAGGTGCGCACGCGGACTTTTTCCTGGGTGAACCGGGAGTTGGCCAGCACCCCGGCGGTGCGCCGCAACGACCAATTTTCCAGCAGCCGGGCGATCCAATAATAGCTGCCGGGGCGGGCGTGGAGCAACGGAACCATCTCGCTCATGATGCCCAGCAAGGTGATGACGTTCGGATAACCGGAGAACGTGGCGCAAATCGCGGCATCGCCTTCGGAACCTTGGCCGTGCACCAGATCAGGCTGGATTTGCTGCACGCACCGCCGCGTGGCGCGGATGCAGCCCTGGTAGCCGGTGCGCATCCAGCCGATCTTCGGCACCACCAAGCTGTGAAACCAGATGTTGTCAGCCAACTTCTCGGGCGATTGCACGGGCTGGCGGGTACAGGAAATGACATGCACCTCCACCTCCTTGGGAAATTCGGCGAAGCCCGAGAACAACGCCTCCGGGGCGGGGCCGAACCACGGGGCGGTCTTGTCGAACTGCTGAAGGTGCGAACGATTATCGGTGGTGAGCTGGACGATTTTTAATTTCATTCGGCGGGCAACAATCGTTCGAATGCGGCAGCCGTGGCCGGGCTGCATCTAATTATTGGTTGAGGCGGGCGGATGCGCAATGTGCTGCAATCATTGGCGGTTCCGGCTGCAAAGTAAAATCTTTTCAAAGGCGCGCGGGCTGAATGCTGCAGGACGCGGTGGCCCGCGTCCTGGCCGAACTCAGGGCAGTTGCAGCAGATAAAATTTTTGCGGCTGGGCGGCGTCCACGGAGTTGGTGAAGGAAAAATTTCCACCGGCATCAAACGGATTGGTGGCCAGCACGTCCCACGACGCGCGCGGCACAGAGAGATTGGTGGTGGCCAACACGTAGTAGCTGCCGTTCGCCAGACCGTTGCTGCCAGAGAGGGTGAGCGCCGTGCCGGAAAGATTGACCGAGCCGAATACCGGCGGCGCGGCGGGCGCGGTGCTGATGACGCTGATAATTCCGTTGGTGTTCAGACCGTTCGTGTTCCACGCGAGGCCGGCCAGCAGCGGCGGAAGCTGGACGTTGGAAAAATTTCCACTGTAACTCGCCGCGTTGAAGAGCTTGAAGGAATCGCCTGCCGCGAACGGTGTGCCGCCGCTGTTCGTGGCGATGAGCGTGCCGCCATTGGCCAGGGCACCGAAAACGATGGCCGCATCATTCGTCAGCGGAGCGTGGCTGATTTCAAAATAATTTGTGCTGCCAGACGCGAGCGTGAGGGCATTGCTGAAGGTCAGCGTGCCGATGGTGTTGCTGCCAGGCGCAAGGATGGCATTCGGGTTGACGAAAAAATTTCCAACCACGGTTCCATTGCCGCCCAGGCGCTGCCCGCCGAGCAGGTTCATGCCGGGGCTGGTGTTGAGCGTTGCGCCCGCCGCAATCTGGATGCTGCCAGAATTCGGCATCAAGCCCCGCCCGGAAAGCGTCAACGTGCCGGCATTGATGATCGTCGGGCCGGTGTAGGTTTCGCCGGCGGACAAGGTCAAAATCCCGGCTCCAAGTTTTGTCAATCCACCATCCGGTGTAGAACCAAGCGCGGGATCGTGAACCAGCGGCGCGGCGATGGTGATGGCGAACCCGCCGTCGTCAATGATCGCGCCGCCGGCCTGCACGATGTTACTCGCAACATTGAACGCGGGGAGGAACGCCGCGTTGTTCGCGCCCGCTTTCAACACGCCGCCGTTGAAGGCGAAGGAATTGGTCTGCGACGTTTTTGTTTTCGTGAACCCGCCGACGGTGAACGTGCCGCCGTTCAGGCGGATGAACGTGTTGGCCGTGGTGCGGTTCACGTTCTGCACATCAAAATTATTCGCGCCGCAGTTGAGCACGGCGCTGTTCTGGATCGTGAGCGTGGAGTTGCCGCCGGCCTGACCGCCGCCCAAGTTGCAAACACCAAGCGTCACGACAGCGTTGTCCTTGATCGTCACATTGGCGCTGCGGTTGCCGCCGCTGCCGTCGCGCCCGAACGCCGTGGCCCCGCCGGTCGCGCTAATGACGGCGTTGGAGGCGATCTGCAACGTGCCGCGCGGGACGATGAAATTTTGCGCGCCCAGCAAGGCGTTGCCGGTGAAAATCAGCGTGCCGCCATCGCTGCCGGGTCGCCACGACGCGCCGCCAGAAGAAATAATATTGCCCGCCCAGGTGCCGGTGTTGCCGTTCGTGCCGGCCATGCTCAAATCCGAAGTTGAAGCAGGCAGAATAAAATCATTCGTGATGACAACGTTGTTGCCGAGGAACACGTAGCCACCGGTATAGACGACCGGCCCGGTGCCGACGGCGGCGTTGTTCACGATGAAAATATTTCCGACGGCGTTGGTCGTGCCGCCGCTGTACGTGCTGGCGTTGCTCAAGGTCAGCATCGCGCCCGCGCCGCTCATCGTGACGGCACCGGAACCGCTGATGGCATTGGTGCGCGTGACGAAACCGCCTGGTGAAAAAATCAGCGAGCCGTTGTTGATGATGTCGCTCGGTGGCGGCGTGCCGCTGAACTTAAGCGTGCCGGCATTGACGGTGGTCAAGTTCGTATAGGTCTGAGTGCCACTTAAGGTCAGCGCACCCGGGCCGCTTTTGGTCAAGGTGCCGGAGCCGCTGACGTTCACCGTGCTGGTGAGCGTGCCGGGCGTATTGTAGATGAGCGTGTCATTGTTAACCACGTTGCCGCCGAAACCACCATTCAAGCTGACGCCATCGCCGACTTGTACGCTGCCGTCGTTGATGGTGGCACCGCCGGTGGCGGTGTTCGGGGTGAACAGGTTGAGCTGGCCTGAACCGGTTTTGAAAATGGCGGTGCCGCCGGAAAGAAATCCGCTGCCGCTGAAGGTGTAGTCCTGCTGCGCCAGAACATAAACGGTTCCGGCGGGCAGCGAACCGCTAAGATTGATGGCGGGCGAGTTCGAGCCGGTGTCGTCGAAGGTTACGGTGTCGCCTGAATTAAAGACGACGAGGTTGGTGCCGTTGAACCAGTTTGCGCCGCTGCCGTTGCCCCACACGTTCGCCACGCCGTCACCTTGCCAGATCAGATTGTTGGGTGTCACGACGGTGGTCATCAGCACGGTGACGGTGTTGGTCCACGCGGTGCCGTCGCTGCCGGTGACGGTGAATTGAAAAGCCCCCAGCCCGGAAAAATTCGCCACCGGGACAAAGTGCGCGACGTGGCCGCTGTTCAACGTGACGACACCGTTGCTCAAAATGGTGGTGGTGTAGGTCGGACTTACGTTGGTGAAGCCGCTGGTGTATTGCCACAGATCAATGTCCACGGGCGTGTTGGTGATTGTGAAGGCGTGCGGGTCGGCGAGCCAGTTGATGTAGCGCTCGACGTTCGCGTAGCCGTCCGCACCAATGGTCATCGCGTCGCTCGCGGAATTAAAATTTAGGCCGACGGCTTTTTCCCAGTAGTCGGGCATCCCGTCGTTGTCGGTGTCAATCGCCGCCACACCGCCGTTGATCGTGCCGTAGCCGTTGTTGCCGAGACCGGTCTGCGTCTGGCTCGTGTAAAAGCCGCTGCCCGGTCCCGCCGTTCCAGCGGTGTAACCCGTCGCGCCGTTGCCGACTGTCTTGACCTGGCTGATCACGAGGTCGTCCATCTGGTCGCGCGGAAAAGCGCCCGCTTGTGAGACGCATAAACGATACGCCGTCGTCGCGCTGTAATTGGTCAGCGCCGGCGTGAGCGCGGACCACGGCGCGGTGAGCACCGTGCCGCCGCCTTGATACCAGTACGGCGAATTGGCCGTGCCGTTCAATGCGCTGTCGCGGTTGCCGTCCAGGAGATTGCCGACGTAGTAGAGGCTCTGGTTGTTGTCCAATTGAAAGAAGGGAAAATCCGAACTGCCACCGTCGCCCGGCCCGCTGATGAAATAATTGTTCACCAGATCGTGACTGAACGTCGTGCTGGTGTGCGTGGTGTAACCGCCGCCGCAGTTGTAGAGGACGTTGTTCACGAAGATGTCGTTGATTTTGGAAAGCGGATTGCGGTTGTGCGAATTGGCGAAGATGGTGTTGAACCACGACATCGTGCTGTTCGGGGATTCCGTATGCGCGCCAAACTGCTGGCCGGTGGGATCGGCGGCGAGACAGTTTTGAAACGTGACCTCGGTAACAGGCGTCGTCTGCCAGTTGCCGCTTACTGCATCCACGTTGTTCCACGGGCCGAACTCCATCGAGCAGTGGTCGAAAATCATCGTGCGTCCGTCGGCGAAGGCCAGCGCGTCGTCGGTGGAACTCGCGGTTTCGCTTCCGGGCCGGATGCGGATGCAGCGGCAGATGATGTTGCTGCGGCTGGAGAAGGAAATTTCCCCGCCGCGAAACCCGATGCCGCCGCCCGGTGCGGTCTGGCCGGCAATCGTGAGATCCCCGGCGCACGAAACGGCGGAGTTTAATTTAATGTAGCCGCCGACATCGAACACCACGATGCGATGGCTGTGTGCGACGGCATCGCGGAACGAGCCGGTGCCGCTGTCGGCCAGCGTCGTGACGTGATAGACCGTGCCGCCGCGCCCGCCGGTGACGTTCGCGCCAAAGCCGAGCGCGCCGGGAAAGGCGGGGGTTTGGGCGTGGGAAGGCAGAACGGAGAGCAAAAGAATAACACCAAACTCCAAGCTCCAAGCTCCGAACATAATTGAGACTCGTGCGATTACGTGACGGTGCGCGAAGCATTGCTCCGCGCGAATTTCGCGGGACCCGGCGGAGCAATGCTCCGCGCTCCGGTTGCGTGATTGTGCGACGCTCCCATTCGCGGGTCTCAACAAGCGGGCGCAGCATTTCATCAGTGAATTCGTCATGTATGCGAAAAGAGTAGCAGAGAAACGCCGCCTGCCCAGCCGCCATTTTTGGTTTGGGAGTGATGCTTGCCCACGTCGAGGGTGTTTTGGAGTGCGCTGGCAGAGCGCAGCGGCGACAGCGCTTTCGGGCGGGCGGAAATCTTTCTGAAATCGGAAATCTTCCGTGCGGGCGAAAGCGGCGTGGTGCTCCGCTTCCCGCCGCCGTCCAAGATGACGCAGGGGCGCGGACAATCCCGACGGGATTTTGATTTTGAACCACGAAATACACGAACCACACGAAAAGGTTTTC
>JANYDP010000575.1 GCA_025363535.1 Verrucomicrobiota bacterium
CCTGATTCGTCGGCTTCTGGCCGGTGGTCCCGAAGTTGTCGGGCGTGGGCACCAGGCCCTGGTTGAAAATCCAGAGCCAGATACGATTCGCCATCACCCGCGCGGTGAGCGGATTCTCCGGCGACGCAATCCAATCCGCGAGTTCCACCCGGCCGCTGCCGTTGGCGATCGGTTTCCTGGATTTTTCGCTGGTTGCGAGTACCTGGACGAAACCGCGCGGAATGGTGTCCTGCGGCTTGTCGAGTTCCCCGCGCTGCAGCAATTGCGCATCGCGCGGAGTCGTCTTGTCCTGCACCCCCATCGCGAAGTGCATCGCTTTGCCCTGCTCGTCGTTCCGACCAAGAATCTTTTCAATGATGGCGATCTGAACCTGGCTGCGCAGGAATTTCGGATCGGCCAAGAACTGGCGGTCCTGGCTGCCTTTCGCTGCTGCCGACAGCTCGTCGCGCTCCTTCTTCGCGGTTTCCAGCTGACGCTTAAAGAACTCCATCTGTTGCGGTGTGGGCGGCGGCGCGACGGTGACTTCGGCTTTCTCCGGCAGCATGTTCAGCGGCGAGGTTTGATTATTCTGCACAAATCGCGGCGTCCCGAAGCGCGTCTCGGTGCTGAGGAAAATTCCGGCCAGCGCGTAATAATCCGCCTGCGGCACGGGATCAAACTTGTGGTCGTGACAGCGCGCGCACGCTATGGTGAGACCCAGCATTCCTTGGCTCACGGCGTCGATTTGTTCATCGGCGACATCCAGGAGGAATTGGCGAAAGTCACGCGCGTTGTGCGACTTCGGCCCGATGGCTAGCAGGCCGGTGGCAATGAGATTGTCCGCCTTCTCCGTATCATTACGGGCGGGTAGCAGATCTCCAGCGAGCTGCTCCTTGAGGAAGCGGTCGTAGGGTTTGTCCTGATTAAACGCGCCGATGACCCAATCGCGATAACGCCACGCGTGCGGATAAACAATGTTGACCTCCTTGCCGCTCGACTCGGCATAACGCGCCACGTCCAACCAGTGCCGTCCCCAGCGCTCCCCGAATTGGGGCGACGCCAGCAACCTGTCCACCACTTGCTCAAACGCCTTCGGATCCTGGTTGCTGAGGAACGCCGCCGTTTCTTCTGGCGACGGCGGCAGGCCGATCAGGTCAAAATAAATCCGGCGCAACAGGGTGGCTTTGTCGGCGTCCCCCACGGCCTTGAGCCCCTTGGCTTCCAAATCAGCGAGGATGAACTTGTCAATGTCGTTGCGGGCCCAGCTGGCGTTCTTCGGCTTCGGTGCCGGCGCGCGTTTGGGCAGTTGGAAGGCCCAATGCTCGCGGCCTTTCTCCAGGTTCACCGACGCGGTCGTGGCGGATTTTCCGGAACGCGGATCCGGGGCACCCATCGCCACCCACTTCTCGAAGTCGGCGATCACCTCGTCGGAGAGTTTGCCGCCGGCCTTCTTCGGCGGCATCGCCAGGTCGGAATCCTCATACCGGATCGCCTGGAGGAGCAGGCTCGATTTCACATCGCCCGGCACAATGGCATGGCCGGTGTCTCCTGAGTTGCGAATGCCGTCCCGCGTGTCTACGAGCAGGCCGCCCTTCACCTTGTCGGCGGCGGCGGAGTGGCACTGGTAACATTTATCCGCGAGCACGGGCCGAATCTTCTTTTCAAAAAAGTCTGTCTCTGCCTGCGTCAGCGGTTTCTGCGGCGTAGCAACGGCCGCCATGGTCCGGGCTGTTTTCGCGGCGGGAACGGTCGGGAGGGCGGTTCCATTCTTCTGTGCCTGCGTCGCCAGGGCCTGAATCAACGCGATGGCCTTGTATTCCTCGAAGGTGAGCTGCTCGTCTCCGTTTTTGTCGAGCACGCCAAAGAGGTAATCCGCGCCGTCGGAATTATTCTTCAGCCGAGGCGCAATTTCGGTGATGCGGCTGAACTCTTTCCGATCAACCTTTCCGTCGCGATTCACGTCGAGCAACTTGAACCCCCTTTCGAGCCGGCCTTGGACATCAGCGGACGCGCCCTCCTTGCCGACGGGTGCTTTGGCGCGGTCGGCGGCCCAGACGGAAACCGCGAGCGTGCCGACGCCGACGGCTGCGCCCAGGGCGACACCCCAGGTTTTGAGGCTTGAAGAGCTGAGGTTTCGATCCGCGTTCATAAGCTTTGAAAGTGTTCTATCCTGCATGACGCCGCCGCGCGCCCGGAAGTTACTTGGATTCTGGTTTTGGATCCGAGGGTTTGGTGACCGATTTGCGGTGCTCGTTGAACCAGCCGAGCTCCAGCTTGGTGGCCTCCGCGAAGGCTTCGGCGTAGACGCCGTAGTGCGTGATGCCTTTAATGACGGGATACACGGTTGGCACACCGCGTTGTTTGATCGTCTGGTGCACGCGCACGACGTTCGCGTTGCCGCCCAGTTCCGCATTCTCCGCGACCACGAAAAGGATTGGCACGGTGATTTTCTCGGCCGCATGGGCGGAGCTAAAACCAATGCCCTTGAAGTGTTCTCCTAAATCCAAGCCAGCCGGCTTATGACACTGGCGGGATCACTTCCAAAAAAGCCTGACCAACGGGCTTAAATGGTGTGATTGTCGATCGAGCACTGCGGCCTTTGCCAGATCTGCCGGAAGGTGTAGGTGCCCCCGGTGGGGCATTCCGGCATGCTCTTCATGTATTTCGTCGGCCCGATCAGGTCGGCCGAGGTGGGTTGGGCGGTCTCGGGTTTAAGATTATCCGTCGCCCAACCACGTTTGGCGATATTGATCGCCAACAGATTGGACATGCAGGTCGTTTGTTGCGACTTATCCCGGGAGGCAAGGATGGCCGGAACGCCGATCCCCAAAATGATGCCAATGATGGCAACGCAAATCAGCAATTCGGTGATGGTGAATCCAGACTTAAGATTTTGGTGCTGGTGCATGTCTCGTAAACGGATCCAGATAAGCAAACATTTCAGAAGCTTGTCGAGTGAAAATATCTCTTTTCAATTACATTTGCGCCCGCCCTGCGGCCCGCGCCCGCCCAAACAGGAAACACCCGGCCTCCCTTCAGGTTACCGCCGCCGCTTCGACGGGCCGAAGTAATAGCCCCCGCTCAGGCGCACGCTGCGCATCTTGCGTTCGTGGGGTGCGGGCGCACCCGGCTTGCCCTCCTCGAAAATCGCGGTGTACTTATAGTTGAAGGTCTCCAGCTTGATGCGGTCGATCTTCCGGCCAATGAAGCGCTCGATCGCGTGCACGTGCTGCGAATCCTCGGCCACCATTAACGTGAAGGCGTCGCCCGAAGCCTCCGCGCGACCGGTCCGCCCGATGCGGTGGACGTAATCCTCCGGATGTTGGGGCACATCGTAGTTGATGACATGGCTGACCTTGGCGATATCCAGCCCGCGCGCGGCAATGTCGGTGGCGACGAGCACTTCAAAACGTCCATTGCGAAAGCCCTCGAGCGCCTGCTCGCGTTCGCGCTGGGTGCGGTTCGAGTGGAGCACCGCCACGGCGTGCTGGTTCTTTTGCAGCAGGCTGCCGATGCGGTCCGCGCGATGTTTGGTGCGGCAAAATACAATCACCGAATCGTACTTTACCTCTTCCAGCAACGCGCGCAGCAAATCGGATTTTTGGTCCTCCGCCACCGGATACAGCACGTGCTTGATCGTTTCCGCCGGTGACCGCCGCGCGCCAATCTCAATCGTCTCCGGATCTTTCATCGCCCATTTGATCAGGGTTTCAATTTGCGGCGGGATGGTGGCGGAAAAAAGTGAGGTGTGCCGTTCGCGCGGACATTTGTCCAAAATTCGCCGCACGTCGGGCAGGAAGCCCATGTCGAGCATGCGGTCGGCTTCGTCGAGCACGACATAATTCACCTGGTCAAGGCGGCAGGTGCCCCGCTCCAAATGATCCAGCAGCCGGCCCGGGGTGGCGACAATGATATCCACCCCGTTGCGCAGGGCGTCCATTTGCTTGCCATAACCCACGCCGCCATACACCACGGCGACCAGCAGGTTCGTGAAGCGCGCGAAATCCCGGATCGCGGTCTCGACCTGGGCAGCGAGTTCACGCGTGGGCTCGAGAATGAGCACGCGGGTGGCGTGACTATGCTGGCCGAGCTTGGTTAGGATGGGCAGGGCGAAGGCGGCGGTCTTGCCGGTTCCCGTCTGCGCGCTGCCGATGACATCCCGTCCGGCGAGGATGAGGGGAATGGCGCGGAGTTGGATGGGGGTG
>JANYDP010000012.1 GCA_025363535.1 Verrucomicrobiota bacterium
CAAACAACATGCCTGTCATGCCCTGGCGAAACTCGCCCGCCATCCGCTGCTGGTTTTCATGGATGCCGATGTAAGGCTCGCGCCCGATGCCCTGGCGCGGATGACGGGATTCATGAACCAAGAGCGGCTCGTAAATCGTAAATCGCAAATCGTAAATCCCCCAGCTCTCGCCAGCGGTGTGCCGCGTCAGGAACTCGGCACATTCAGCGAACGGTTGTTGATCCCGCAGATTCATTTCATCCTGCTTGGATTTCTGCCGATGCACTTCATGCGCTGGACGAAGTCGCCCGCCTTCTCTGCGGGTTGCGGCCAGCTTTTCATCGCCAGACGCGAGGCGTATAAAATAACCGGCGGCCATGCAATGATTCGTCAGACCTTGCACGACGGCGTGAAGCTGCCCCGCCTGTTTCGTCGCGCCGGTTTTCGCACGGAACTTTTTGATGCCACCGATCTCGCCACGTGCCGGATGTATCACACCAACGCCGAAACCTGGCGCGGTCTCGGCAAAAACGCCACGGAAGGTTTGGCTGCGCCCGGCACGATTTTGCCGATGACGTTCCTGCTGTTCGGCGGTCAGGTGCTGCCGTTCGTGTTGCTCGTTTTTGCCGCGCGACTTTCGACGATGGGGCTGATCTGCATCAGCGCCGCCGCCGCATTGGCCTATGCGCCGCGACTGTTGGCGGCCTGGCGGTTCCGTCAGACGCTGGGCAGCGCGTTGCTGCATCCGTTGGGCGTTTCCGCTTTACTGCTGATCCAATGGCACGCGCTGATCCGACGTCTCGCCGGCAAACCGTCCGTCTGGAAAGGGCGCAGTTACAGACCTTCCTCAGTTATTGAACCTGTCAAGGCAGCATGAAAATTTTCCTGTTCATATTGTTCTGTGGATTTGTCCGGGCCACCTTCGCAGCCCCGCTGTTGATTCCCACCAACGCCCCGGCGCGTATTGAACTCAATGACCAATTCGACGTGCCGCAGACGCTTACTTTTCCAACGACCAACATCACGTTGCTTACCATCGCTGATCACAAAGGTTCCGAGCAGATCGCCGGCTGGATCGCGCCGGTGAAGCAGCGGTTCGGCAAGCGCGTGGATATTTGCGGCATCGCAGACGTGTCGCCCGTGCCGCACTTTTTGCGGGGCATGATTCGCAAACAGTTTCAGAAGGCGCAGTCTTATCCCGTGATGCTCGACTGGTCGGGCGATGCAGTGAAGGCCTTCACCTACGTGCCGGATCAGGTCAACGTGCTGGTGATGGATGGCAGCGGGCGCATCTTAACACGGCTCGCCGGCGCGGCGAATGAGCAGGTGCTCCAGAAATTATACGGCGTCCTCGACGGTGCGCTGGCCAAGCGTGACGCTTCGCACCACCCATAACTCTCCACATGATTTCCCTCATCTGGTTCCGACTCGATCTCCGACTCGCGGACAATCCTGCGTTGCAAGCCGCCCTCAAACGTGGTGCGGTTGTTCCCATTTTTATTCACGCGCCGGAAGAGGAGGCACCGTGGTCGCCGGGCGGGGCGTCGTTGTGGTGGTTGCATCAATCGCTCAAGTTGCTCGATGCTTCTTTGCGCGAACTCGGCTCGCAACTGGTCATCCGCCGCGGGCCAAGTTTGGAAACTTTGTCCGCGCTGGCGAAGGAAACCGGTGCGACGGCGGTGTTTTGGAATCGCCGCTATGAACCAGTCGTCACCAGGCGCGACACAAAGATCAAAGCAGCGTTGCGTGAAATGGGATTGAAAGTTGAGAGCTTCAACGGCGCGCTGCTCCACGAACCTTGGACGATTCAGAATCAGAGCGGCAAGCCGTTTCAAGTTTTCACGCCGTTCTGGAAACATTGCCTGACGAAATCCGATCCGGCCGAACCGTTGCCGCGTCCGCGCAAACTGATTGCGCCAGAGCGCTGGCCAAAATCACTCGCGCTGGAGGCACTGGAACTGGAACCGAAAATAAAATGGGCGGAAGGAATGCGCGCGGAGTGGCAGCCTGGTGAAATGGGTGCGGCGGCGCAGCTCAAAAAATTTCTAGCCGCCGCGTTTTCAAATTACACCAAGGATCGCAATCGCCCTGATTTAACAGGCACTTCACGTCTTTCACCGCATCTGCACTTCGGTGAAATTAGTCCGCGCCAGATCTGGCACGCGGTGAGGCGGCAGGCCACAGCGAACGGCCTTTCAACTTGGCGCACGTCACAATTTCTCACCGAGGTCGGCTGGCGCGAGTTTGCGCATCACCTGCTGCATCACTTTCCACACACACCAACGGAGCCGCTGCGCGCGGACTTCAAAAAGTTTCCCTGGCGTAAGGACGCGGAGTTTCTTGACGTGTGGCAAAAAGGCAAAACCGGTTATCCCATTGTGGATGCCGGGATGCGCGAACTGTGGACGACCGGCTGGATGCACAACCGCGTGCGGATGCTCGTGGCGTCGTTTCTCGTGAAGGATCTGCTGCTCTCGTGGACCGCCGGCGCGGCGTGGTTCTGGGACACGCTCGTGGATGCCGACCTTGCGCAGAATACACTGGGCTGGCAATGGACGGCGGGCTGTGGCGCGGATGCAGCTCCGTATTTCCGCGTGTTCAATCCGATCGGTCAGGGCGAGAAATTTGATCCGCGCGGCGATTATGTGCGGCGCTGGTGTCCCGAACTCGCGAAGCTGCCGGACGAATGGTTGCATCAACCCTGGCTGGCACCGCCGGAAATTCTCGTCCGCGCCAAAGTGCAACTCGCCCGCACCTATCCCGAACCGATTGTCAGCCACGTCATCGCCCGCGAAGTGGCACTGGCGGCGTTCGCTGAAATAAAAAGGAAAACATGACGGCCATCGGCTTTGCGGGCGGGGGCGCGTCTCAGTTTCTTGCAAGTGCTCATCGGGTCCAGGCTGGACGCGCGTCAGGCGCGGCCCGTGGGTTGGAATCAGGCTCTGGATTTGCGGGGGCGGACACCTTCCCCAAAGCGGTGTCAGCCCCTTTCCCCGCCCGCCACCGCAGTCCACGACGCAACCGATTTGCGGAAGGTGTTCGTGTTCACGACCGCGTCATGGACTGCGGTGGGTGAGGGGCCAGGGCACACACCGCTTTCGATAGGCGCGGCGGGGGCAAGAAAGTGAGATGCGCCCTGCGGGCGGATCGCTTCAACTATTGGCTGGTTTTCAGGAATCATTTTTCGGAACGTGTGCGCCATGAAATTATTGACGTCCATTTTTATGGCGGCGGCTCTGGCGGTCTGGCTGGGTGCCTCCGCCCGGGCGGAGCAGCATCGAACCACGCGCCTCGGCAATCCGGCCACGCGTTTCGCGCCCACTCTGTACTCGCCGGAAGATTTGCGGTCGCGGTTTCGCGATGAAAAATTGCGCTCGGCTGGTGCAATCCGCCTGTTCCACCAAGGTCGTCGGCATGCCCGCCATTTTGCTGGAGACCGCCGATCTGCAAGACCCCATCGCCGTCAGCAACGAAGTGACCTACGTCATCAAGGTCACCAACCAGGGCACGTCGGCGGGCACGCATGTCCGGGTCGTTTGCACCCTGCCAGCCAGCGAGGAATTTATTTCCGCCACCGGCACGACGCCGGTGCAGGCGCAGGAGCCGAAAGGCGTGGCGGCCTGGCAGGTGGTGGTCAAGGCCTTGTCGGCGGACGACGCGCGTTTCAAGGTGGAGGTGAGCAGCGACCAGTTCGAGCAGCCATCCACAAGGACGAAGCCACCCAGCTTTATTGAAAACCGGCGGCGGGCAATTTCCGTTATTGCAAATTCCCGCGCCAGGCCGCAAAAGATAGCGGCATGTCCATGGTTTCCGAACAATTCTCGCAGGCGCGCGAGGCGCAGCACTTGACCGTTCAGCAGGTGGCTGAACGGACCAAGATGCGGACCGACCATGTCCGCGCCTTTGAATCGGGCAACTTCAGCGTCTTCTCCGCGCCGGTTTACATCCGTGGCTTCGCCCGCACGTACGCTAAGCTGCTCAAACTCGACGTGCCACAAGTCCTAGCCGCGCTCGAAGCGGAATTGCAGGGCACGGAACAATTCAGCGAGCCGCCGCCGTTGTCCAACGAGCCGCGCGGGGTGCTGGATTTTTTGATGCTCCAGCTTTCCAAGCTCAACAAGAACAACGTCCGCTTCGTCCTCGGGGTGCTGGCCGTAGTCGCCGTGGCGGGGTTGGGCTGGTTCATCTGGCAGCGGACGCGGCCGGCGGATCCGCTCGCCGATTTGAAGCCGGCCGTTTATGAGCCGGCGCAAAATAATTCCGGCGACACGCTCGCGCTGCCGCCGCACCGATAGCGGCACTGTGTTTTGTCTGGCCAAGACTGGCGCGCTGCTCCGCCACGCCACCCGCGCCGAGAAAACAGCGGGAATTATTTTGAAACCGGAGCTTGACCGTATTTTTACGTAGCTCTATTCTCAAACCGGTTTGAGGCGCATGAATGATAAAAAGTATTTTCCGGCGGCAATGCATTCGCATTTCGGGCCGGATTTATTTTTCAACCCGCCTCACTCAACAGGAGAAAACATATGGCCAGCGGCAAAGTAAAATGGTTCGACAACAAAAAGGGGTTTGGCTTCATTTCGCAGGACACCGGCACCGATGTCTTTGTGCACCATTCCTCAATCGTGGGCCAGGGATTCAAATCCTTGAACGAAGGTGAACCCGTCGTGTTCGACGTGGTGCCGGGCGAAAAGGGATTGAAAGCCCAGAACGTCAAGCGCCCCGAAGCGCACTGATTGCAATCCCGGCTCAACGACTCCGGCGTGGGCGGTGGATTTTTATTTCGCCGCCACGCCTCCTTCCGGTTAAGCTGCCGCAATGCCGGGCAACCCTGACCTGATTCACAGCCTCTATGTTCATGTGCCGTTTTGCGCGCAGAAATGCTCGTATTGCGCGTTCTTCTCGGAAGCTTCCAGCGGTGAACTTATCAAGCGTTATGTTGCGGCGCTGATCCGCGAGCTGGAACTCGTCGCGGCGGATCTCCAACCCCGCACGATTTTTTTCGGCGGCGGGACGCCCTCGCTGCTGAACCTGCGGCAGTGGGAGGACATTCTCCGCGCGATGGAACGCCTGAATCTGCTGGGCGCGGAGGAGTTCACCGTCGAATCCAATCCCGCCACCGTCTCCGCCGACAAATCCAAATTGCTGCGGTCGTTCGGTGTGAACCGCATCTCGATGGGCGTGCAATCGCTCGACGAAAATCTGCTGGACCGCCTCGGACGCATCCACTCGCGCGCGATGGTTTTCAAATCCTTCGACACGCTGCGCGCCGCCGGTTTTGACAACGTGAATATTGATCTCATGTTCGCCATTCCGGGTCAGACCATGGCCATCTGGCGCGCGACTTTGGATGAAGCCATCGCACTCGGCAGTGAACATCTGTCGAGTTACGAAGTCATCTACGAGGAGGACACCCCGCTGTTTGAGCAAATGAAGGCGGGCGAATTTGACGTGAACGAAGATCTGGCCTGCGACATGTACGAAGAGCTGATTGATCGTTCATCCGCCGCCGGTTTTCAGCAATACGAAATCGCCAACTTCGCGCGGGACGAAAAACTCGAAACTCGAAACTCGAAACTCGAGATCCCCTCCCGCGCCAGCCAGCACAACGTCAACTACTGGCGCGGCGGCTCCTATTACGGCCTCGGCCCCAGTGCGACCGGCTACGTGCGCGGCGTGCGGACCAAGAACTGGTCGAACACGCAGCTCTATTGTGATCAATTGGAAAAAGGTCAGCGCGCCATCGAATCCCGCGAGGAACTTTCCCCGTTGCGCCGGGCGGGCGAGACGGCGGGGTTCGGTCTGCGGATGAATGCCGGCTGGCCGTTTGCGGCGTTTGAAAAAACCACCGGCCACGATCTGCGAAGCGGGTGGGCGGCGGACATGGAAAAACTTTCCGGGCAAGGCCGGGGAAAAATCGCGCCGGACGGATTTCACCTGACGCGCCAGGGCTTGCGCTTTGCGGACGCGGCGGCGGAAATGTTTCTGCGTTAGGCCGGGCCGCCCGCCGTCTTGGTCGCGCCACTGGCGGCCACGACTTCACCACCCGCCAACCACCGCGCCGCCAAGGTGCCGGCGCCGATGGAAATCACGCCGCAAATCACGTAGGGCAATGACGGAATCCGCATGTAAAGCGTGGCGGCAAACAACGGCCCCAGAATTCGCGCGAGGCTGCCGAAACTTTGCGCCACGCCGATGGTCGCGCCTTGCTCGTCCGCCGAGGTCAGGTTGGAAAGCAGTCCGAACACCGGGGCGCGCGTGAGGCTGGAGCCGATGGAGAGCAGCGCCAGCGCCAGCAGCATCTTGATCCAAGGCCAGCCGCCGGCGTGGAAAAGTCCTGCCCACATGAGCGGGCCGTCGCCTTTGAGAAAGGGCAGCAGCGCCAGACTGAGGCCGGTCATGAAGAGACTGAGTGCAATCAATTTGGGTTCGCCGAATTTTTTCACCAGTCGCCCGATCATCCCGCCCTGAATGCACGCGCCGATGAGGCCGCAGAAGACAAAGAGTGAAATCACCGTGGTGGCCGGGCCGCTTTGGTCCTTGGTGATGCCGAGGTTGAAATTGTCGCTGACCAGCAGGGCCAGAGTGCTTTCAAAGCAACTGAAGGCGAAGGTGGCGAGGAAAAAAATCAGGACGAGCAAACCAATTTTTGGTTGCGCGAGCGTGTGTGTCCATTGTGCCAGTCGCGGACGATGGCTGGCCGGAATGGAGGACGGTTGACGGCTTTCCACGAGGATGAAGAGCGCGAGGAGAAAGTTGATCGCGCACAGGGCGGCCGCCACCCAGCCGGGCGCGGTGGCTCCAAAATATTTCAGGGCGATGCCGCTGATCGCCGGACCGAAAATAAATCCCAGCCCGAACGCCATGCCGATCAGGCCCATTCTTTTGGAACGGTTTTCGGGCGGCGTGATGTCGGCGATGTAGGCCTGGGCCACGGTGATGTTGCCGCCGCAGATGCCGGCGAACGTGCGCGCGAGCAGCAACACCCACAGGGCCGTGGCGTGATCCTCAATCCCCGAGCCCAGCGCAAACACCACGTACGACAGCGCCGCGCCCGCAGTGCTGAGGAGCAGGATGGGCCGGCGGCCGTGGCGGTCGGAGAGTTTGCCCCAGACGGGCGAGAACAAAAACTGCATCGCGGAAAAGGAGGCGATGATCGCGCCAATCACAAACCCGCTCGCCCCATAATGCCGGCTGAACACCGGCACTAGCGGCACGACGATGCCAAAGCCAACCAGGTCAATGAAGACGGTGAGGAAGATGACGAGAATGGAAGGCCGGCGGTTCATCGTAGCGGCGCATTTTCTGCGGATTTTTTCAAGGTCGTTTTCAACAGGTCGCAAGTCTAGGGACGGCGCACCGGGAGTCAAGCGGGGCGGCGCGGATGGAAAATGTTTTTCCGCATTAAGATTGCCGGCAATCCCGCCGATAAGACACCATGAGCGTGCGCCTAGTTGGCAGCAGCCCCGGGTTTCATCAAAAGGCGTTCGTCTCACAACAACATTTTAGCGACATGGCCCAGCTCAAGCAGCCCAGGCGGGAGATCAGAAGCAGCAAGACGCGGATCTTGCTGGCGGATGACCATGCCGTCGTCCGCTTCGGCACGGCGGCGCTGCTCAACCGGGAAAGCGACCTCGAAGTCTGCGGCGAGGAAGAGGACGCCGCCCACGCGCTGAGCGCGATTGAAAAATTGAAGCCCGACCTGGTCATCGCGGACATTTCGCTCAAGGACAGCAGCGGTTTGGAATTGATGCGCAACATCAAGGCGCAGTTTCCCAGGCTGCCCGTGCTGGTGGTCAGCTCGCATGACGAATCCATTTATGCGGAGATCGCTTTTCGCGCCGGGGCGCTGGGCTATCTGATGAAGGCCGAGGCGCTGGAGAAAATCATCACCGCCGTGCGGCGGGTCCTCAGCGGGGCGATTTATGTGAGCGACGCGCTGGCCGCCAAGATGCTCCAGCAACAG
>JANYDP010000036.1 GCA_025363535.1 Verrucomicrobiota bacterium
TCTGATGCGCATCTTCGCCACCATCCGCCTCGCCTTGCGCGCGCTGCGCCGGAACAAAATGCGTTCCGTCCTCACCATGCTCGGCATCATCATCGGCGTCGGCTCGGTCATCGCCGCCGTCAGCATCACGACCGGCGCGACCAAACAGGTGGAGGATCGCGTCGCGGCGCTCGGGCAGAACGTCATCACGGTTTTTTCCGGCAACTTCACCAGCGGCGGCATGAGAGGCGGCTGGGGCAGCGCGCCAACACTGACCATCGAAGACGCGCAGGCCATTAAAAGTGAAGTCGCAGATGTCGTCGCCGTCAGCCCGGAAGTCCGCGACCGCAATCAAATCCTCGCCAACGGCCTCAACTGGAACACGCAGATTCTCGGTGAATCGCCGGACTATCCGCAGATCCGCAGTTGGGGCATCGGCAGCGGCACGATGTTCACCGAGGGCGATGTCCGCAGCCTCGGCAAGGTGGCCGTCATCGGCAAGACCGTCGTGGACCAGCTTTTCCCCACCGAGGATCCCGTCGGGCAGACTCTCCGCATCCGCAACATCCCTTTCAAAATCGTCGGCGTCATGGAGGCCAAAGGTTTCAACCTCTTCGGCCAGGATCAGGACGACGTGGTGATCATTCCCTACACCAGCCACATGCGCCGCGTCAGCACGCGCACCTTCGTCAACTCGATCCAGGTGCAGGCCGCCACGAGCAAAGCCATCCTGAAAGTGTCGGCGGACATCACCGAGATCATGAAGGCGCGGCATCGTGGCAGCGACCAGGATTTCACGGTGCGCACCCAGTTGGAAGTCGCGCAGATGGCCACCGCCACTTCCAAGATCATGTCCGTGCTGCTCGCGGCCATCGCCAGCGTCTCGCTCATCGTCGGCGGCATCGGCATCATGAACATCATGCTCGTCAGCGTCACCGAACGGACGCGCGAGATCGGCATTCGCATGGCCGTGGGCGCACGCGGGCGCGACATCCTCGTGCAGTTTTTGATCGAGGCCGTCACCCTCAGCGCCATCGGCGGACTCATCGGCATCGGCCTGGGTTTTCTCGCCTCGCAGATCGTCGCGCAATCCACCGGCTGGCCCGTGCTGACGCCGGTTTCGTGGGTGGGCATCGCGTCGCTTTCCAGCGCGATTGTCGGCGTGATCTCGGGCTTCTATCCGGCGTGGAAAGCCTCCAAGCTCGATCCGATTGAAGCACTGAGGTACGAATAAAGCAGGACTGCCAATGGCGGAACATTCAACATTCAACATTCAACGCCCAACTTCGAAGTGGGTGATCGCCCGCCCGTCTTTCGTCGGGTGTTCAATGTTGAATGTTCAACGTTGAATGTTTTCCCCGACTCCTTGCGCCATGAAAACCGACGTTCTCCCGACGCATACGAAAACATTGTTCGATGCCGCCGTTCAACACGCGGCGGAACTGCTGCGTGCCGGTGAAGTCGTCGCGTTACCGACGGAAACGGTTTACGGTCTCGCCGCCAATGCGCTGGATGAAAACGCCGTCGCGAAGATTTACGAGATCAAAGGCCGCCCGGCGCACAACCCCATCATCGTCCACATCGCCAGCGCCGATCTGGCGAAACGCTGCGCCGCCACTTGGCCGTCGCTCGCCGACAAGCTGGCCGCCGCCTTCTGGCCCGGCCCGTTGACACTCGTGCTGCCGCGCTCGGAAAAAATTCCCGACAACGTCACCGCCGGCGGCGCGACCGTGGGCGTGCGCTGGCCGAGCCACCCTTTCATGCAAGCGGTGATTCGTGAATGCGGATTTCCGCTGGCTGCTCCAAGCGCGAATGTGTCCAACTACATTTCACCAACCAACGCCGAACACGTCCGCCAGCAACTTGCCGGCAAGCTGCGTTTGATCGTGGACGGTGGACAATCGCAAGTTGGCATCGAGTCCACCGTGCTGGACCTGACCGCCGCGCCGCCGCGCGTGTTGCGGCCGGGGATGATCCACGAGGAAGCGCTGCTGGCAGTCAGCGGAACCATTCAACATTCAACATTCAACATTCAACATTCAACGCTGCGCAGTCCGGGAATGTTGGCCAAGCACTACTCGCCCAAGGCCAGACTGGTGATCCTGCGCTGGACAGGCGATGCGGACCTACGCCAGCAACTCGAAACTCGAAACCCGAAACCCGAAACTTGCCACATCCTCGCCCACACTCACATCCCATCCGCCGCCGGCTTCGCCAGCGTGAGCGTGATTCCGCACGACGCCGAGGCGTTTGCCCGCGCGCTCTACGCCGAGCTGCATCGCTGCGACGCGGCGGGGGCGGAGCTGATCGTGGTGGAAGCACTGCCCCAGACCAGTGAATGGCAGGCGATTGCCGACCGCTTGCGCCGTGCATCGGCGGAATGACCGGCGGAAAAAAATTATGATGAAATTCCAATTGAACGGTCTATTTGACCAGATGAAACAAATGCGACAAGCTTCCGCCGCCATGAAAATTTCTGCCATGCTCGCCCTCGTGCTCGGTCTCGGTGCCAGCGCCCCGGCGCAGACCAGCCCGCCCGAAGTCCGCCGCATTTCTTTGCAGGATTGCGTCCAGGCGGCGCTCGCCAAGAATCTGGATTTGCGCATCGCCCGTTACTCGCCCCAGCAGGCGCGGCTTGATCTCACTGCGGCGTACGCGGGTTACGATCCGACTTTTTTCCTCGGCGGGCAGCACAACTACAGCCGTTCCGGCGGCGGATACAGTTCGGTGACCGGAACCAACGCGCCGCCCTCGACCAGCGACCGGGATGACTTCAACAGCTCCTTGAAAGGCAAGCTGCCGTGGGGGATGGGCTACACCCTTTCGGGCGATGTGGCCGAAACCGCAGGCTTTCAAAAATCGCTTTTTGACCAGTCCGGCGGCTCGGCGGCCATCACGGTGAATCAACCGTTGCTGAAAAATTTCTGGATTGATGACACCCGGCTTGCCATCCGCGTTGATAAAAACAACCTCAAACATTCCGAACTGGGTTTGAAGCAGACCATCATGAGCACGGTCACCACGGTGGAAAAAGCGTACTACGATCTCACCGCCGCCCGGGAAAACGTCAAGGTGCAGGAGAAAGCCGTCGAGATTGCCGCCGCCCTGCTGAACGAAAACAACAAGCGCGTCCAGTTCGGAGCCATGACCCCGCTGGACGCCCAGGACGCGGAAGCCCAGGTCGCCTCCAGCCAGGCCGCGCTGATCCGCGCGCAACAGTCCTTGGGCACGCAGTTGGAAATTCTCAAGGGTCTGATGAGCGACAACTTCGCGGCCTGGTCAGAGTTGGACTTGGTGCCTGTGGACACCCTCACCACCAACCGGCAGTCCTTCGATCTGCAACAAAGCTGGAACACCGCCCTGACCCAGCGGCCCGACTTGCTCCAATCTAAACTCGACGTGGCAAACCAAGGCATCACGCTCAAATATAATCGCAACCAGTTGTTCCCGGAACTGGATCTCGTCGGCAGTTACGGCCACAACGCCAACGGTGCCCGCGAGTTCAGCGGCGCGTTCAACCAGCTCGGCAACGGCAGCCAGCCCTCGTATTATTACGGTGCTCAAATCTCCTTTCCCGTCTTTAACACCGCTGCCCGCACCAAATATCGGCAGGGAAAACTCACCCTGGAAACCCTGTTGCTCACCCTGAAAAAACAGGAGCAAGGCGTCCTGATCGCGGTGCACAACGACATCGGCACCATCAACGCGGACTACGACGGCCTGATGGCCTCCCGCAAGGCGCGCGAGTTTGCCGAGGCGGCGCTGGATGCCGAACAGATCAAACTCCAGAACGGCAAGAGCACCACGTACACGGTTCTCCAAAAGCAGCGCGACGTCACCACCGCGCGCGCCAGCGAGATCTCCGCGCTCACCGCCTACAACAAGGATCTTTCCCAACTCAGCCTGGACAAAGCCCAGACGCTCGAACGCCTCGGCATCAACCTGGACTTGAAATAATTTTCCCGCCGCGGCGGGAAGGCGTTTTCCACTTTCACTTGCAACCCACCGCCCAGTCTGAAGCCCGCTTCAACGGCATCGTCCGACTGTACGGCGCGGCGGGTGCGGCCCGGCTGCGGCAGGCGCACGTCGGGGTCATCGGCATTGGCGGCGTGGGTTCCTGGGCGGTCGAGGCGCTGGCGCGTTCCGGCATCGGACAAATCACGCTCGTGGATCTCGACGATGTTTGCATCAGCAACACCAACCGCCAGCTTCACGCGCTCACCGGCACGTTTGGCAAACCCAAGGTCGAGGTCATGGCCGAACGCGTCCGCGCGATTCATCCCGACTGCCAGGTTCACGCGCGCCAGGAATTTTTTCTCAAGTCCAACGCCGAGGAAATCCTGGCCACCCGGTTCGACTGCGTGTTCGATGCGATTGACCAGCTCGCGTTGAAATGCCTGCTCCTCGCGCAATGTCGCGAAAAAACAATTCCCCTCGTGACCACCGGCGGCGCAGGCGGGCGGCGCGATCCGGCAGCCATTGAAGTCGCCGACCTGGCGTTGACCGGCGGCGATCCCCTGCTCTCCCAGGTGCGGAAAAAACTGCGCGACGAATTTGGTTTTCCCCGCGACAAAAAACCGTTCGGCGTCGAGTGCGTCTTCTCGCGCGAGCCGATGACGTACGCCCAGCCGGACGGCTCGGTCAGTTGCGACAAAGGCACCACCACGGATTTGCGGATCGATTGCAGCACTGGCCTGGGCACGGCGAGTTTTGTGACCGGCACCTTCGGCTTCATCGCCGCGTCACGGATTGTGCAAAAGATCGCCGGGGCCGACGCGAACAGAGGATGATTCGCGGAAGGCATTTCCAAATTGGAGCACGGGTCTCCGACCCGGCACACGCATACGAAGGTGGAGAACCAATTTGGACTGCGGGGGCAAGCTCAACGCGACACCGCTTTTGGGGAAGGCGTCGGAAGTCTGATGCCCTACGACCTCCCGAGAGCACCGCCGCCACTCTGCCAGCCCAGTCCCAAACACGCCGGGTCGGAGACCGGCGCTCCGCACCTGCGAGTTCAACCCAGCGCGGCAAACACGCGCTGAAAATTTTCTTCCACCTGTTCCGCCAACACTTCCAAAGGCATGTCCAGCAACTCCGCCGCGAAACGATACACCGCGCCGAGATTGGCCGGATGATTCACCGGCCTGCCGTTCGCGGAATCTGGCAGCGAAAACTCCAACCGCTCCGCCGGCAAGGCTTGATCCGGTGCATCCGTTTCGATCAGCAACCGTTCGCGCGGAACGTGTTTGAAAATGTCGCGCTGGCGCAATTTCCGTTCATGCGCAAAATAGCCAGGCAACGAAAAGCAAGCACCGAGCCTGGCCAGCTCCGCGATCATCTCGCGCGGTCCACCAAACGAATGCAGCACGAAACCGCAGCGGGGAAGGGGGTTTTCGCGCAGCACATCCAGCAGCGTGCCCCAGGCTTCCAGACAATGAATGCTCACCGGCAGATTGCGCTCGGCCGCCAGCCGCAGTTGCCAGACGAAAACTTCCCGCTGCTCGGCGAGGTTGTGATTTTTAATCCACTTGTCCAAACCGATTTCACCGATCGCCGACGGCACGGCATCGAGAAACTTCACGAGGTTCGCCTGCCAGTCCGCCGTGCGCTCGGCCACGTACCAGGGGTGACAGCCGAAGGACGGAATGACCTGCGGCACGCTTTTCGCCAGCGCGAGAACCTCCGGCCAGTCCGCCTCGCACGAACTGTTCACGACCATCCGCACCACGCCTGCGCCCGGCAACGCGCGAAGAATCTCCAAGCGCTGCGACGCGAGCCGCTCGTCCTGCAGATGATTGTGGGCGTCGAACAGGCGGAGGCTCATCGGGTGTTCACAGTTGCTTCACTTCACTTCACTGGTGTCAGTGCCAGGCTGCGCAGATTCATCGGCTGCCAGGCTTCGGCCACCGGCTTCACCGTGAGCGTCACACGGCCGCCGGGTAGATCGAACGTGCCGCTCAAGTTCACGCGCTTGAACTTTGTGTAATCTTTCGTGTCAGGAGCGGTGCCGGAAAGTTTTTGATCACCGACGAGGATTTCAAATTTGCCGGAACCCATCGCCGCGATCTCCGCCGCGACCTTGCATTTGCCCGGCCGCTCAATCTGGAACGTCCAAGTCGCTGTATCCGCCGGATTCGTCCAATAGCCGAGGTTGTCCTTGCCTTCGCCCTTTTCATATTGCAGCCCACCGCGCAGGTCCGCCTCGCTGGCCAGCAAGCGCACCGCGCCGTCGGATTCTTGCGTGATGGCCGTCGCCGCGATTTCCGGCGCGCCCTGAATTTTCAAAACCACCGTGGATGAAATTTTGTCCGGCGCGGCCGGCGGAACGGAAACGGTCATGCCGTTCACGTCGCGCGCGGTTTTTAATTTTTTGTGGCCGCCAAACCAATTCTTTTGCAGCAGATACGCCTGCTTCACTTCGTTCTTCAATCCCGGCACCACCAGCTTGCCGTCCTTCGGCCAGTTGAAGACATGCAGGTAAAGCGTCGTCTCATCGCCGGAAATTTTCTTCGTGCAACGCCCCCACGGCAGGCGTTTGAACGGCGTGGCCGTGGTTCCGTAAATGGCCTCGCCGTTCACCCGCATCCACGCGCCGACGGCTTGCAAGCCCTCGACGCTCGGCCCGGGAATCAAGCCCTCGCGCGTCGGGCCAACGTTGAGCAGGTAATTGCCGCCCTTGCTCGCAATGTCCACGAGATTGCGCAAAATCACTTCCGTGGACTTCCAATTCTGGTCGTAGCTCTTGAAGCCCCAGGTATCATTCATCGTCATGCACGTCTCCCAATCCCGCCCCGGATAGCCGGTTGCCGGGATGAATTGCTCCGGCGTCTCGGTGTCGCCCTTGTAGCCGCCGCCGAGCCGGTTGTTGTGGATGATGCCGGGCTTGAGCCGGAGCAGCGCGATGAGTTTGTCCGCGCGATTTGTGTTCATGTCGGTCGGCGTATCCCACCACAGCACGGCGGGAAATTCACCGTAGTTCGACAGCAATTCACGCATCTGCGGCACGGCGATTTTGTCAATGTAGTCATCCATGTCGTGCTGCTGCGCGGCGTCCCATTTACCGCCCGCCGCCGCGCCGCCGTTGTTCCAATCCTGCGCTTGCGAATAATAGAAACCCAGTTTCACCCCGTATTTGCGGCAGGCGGCGGCGAGCGGTTTCAAAACGTCCTGCCCGTACGGCGTCGCGGCCACGATGTTCCAAGGACCCGCCTTCGTCGCGAAATTTGCGAAGCCGTCGTGATGCTTCGCCGTGATGACGATGTATTTCATGCCGGCAGCGTGCGCGAGTTTCACCCACGCATCGGCATCGTACTTCACCGGATTGTATTCGCGGGCGAAGGCCTGGTAGTTCGTCATGGGGATTTTTCCCCGGTTCATGATCCACTCGCCGATGCCGGGAATCTGCTTGCCCGCGTAGGTGCCTGCGGGCACCGAATAGACGCCCCAATGAATGAACATGCCGAACCGCGCCGCGCGAAACCATGCCATCCGCGAATCGCGCTGCGCCGGGGTTTCGTTCGCGTAGGGATCGGGCGATTCCGCCGCTGAGGCGATCAACGGGGCGGCCACTAACAAGATCTTGGCCAGCCGGCCGATTTGGATTTTCAATTGCGTCATCATGGTGCGATTGGATTTTGCGTGTTGGTTTGCCGGCGATTCTCCACTGCTCATGGATGATTGGCAACGCCATATCATTTTCACGCTCGTGTTTCCGCGTTACGCCAGGACGACCAGCGGCCGGCACCGCCGTCTGAGCCGAATTGCTTGCCAAGGCAGACCGCTCGCTTCCAAAATCACCACGCTGGCTCACAACCTCGCCGGGAATATTTTGTTTCCGCCCGGGACGGGATGTGTGGTTAGCTGTGCAGGAATTTATTTTACGCAATGAAAGTCACTCTTAACTGGCTCAAGCAATACGTGGATTTCAACTGGTCGCCCGAAGAACTCACCGAGCGGCTCACCATGCTCGGCCTCGAAGTCGAGGGCGTGCAAAAGATTTCCGGCGCGTTCGACGGCATCGTTGTGGCGCAGGTCATCACGCGCGACAAGCATCCCAACGCCGACAAGCTCTCCGTCTGCCGCGTCAACGACGGCAACGGCGAACGCCAGATCGTCTGCGGCGCGCAGAATTTTCAGGCCGGCGACAAAGTGCCGCTGATTCTGCCCGGCGCGTCCTTGCCGCCCAAACCCGGCGACAAGGAACCGTTCACCATCAAGATCGGCAAAATCCGCAGCGTGGAATCGCACGGAATGCTTTGCTCGCACGAGGAATTGGGGATTGAGCCGGAAAGCCTCGGGCTAAAAAAAGAGGACGGACTGTTAATTTTGCCTGCCGATACGACGGTCGGAAAACCGTTCGGAGAATTTCTCGGCCGCAGCGGCAGTGATGTGGTCTATGACCTGGAAGTCACCCCGAACCGGCCGGACCTGAACAGCGTCATCGGCATCGCGCGCGAGATTGCGGCGGTCACCGGGAATCCGCTGCGGATTCCAACCTTCAACCTTCAACCTTCAACCTTCAACGCCCAAGATTGCGTCGCCGTTCGCATCACGGACGCCGAGCTTTGCCCACGCTACACCGCGCGGGTCATCAAAGCCTTGAAGGTCGGGCCAAGTCCGGCGTGGTTGCGCGACACGTTGGAAAAAGTTGGCATCCGCAGCATCAGCAACGTCGTGGATGTGACGAATTACGTCATGCTGGAAACCGGCCAGCCGCTGCACGCGTTTGATTATCATCTCATCGCCCGTAGCGGCGGTCGGGAGACCGCCGGTGATTCAAAACCCACCATCGTCGTCCGCCGCGCGGCGGCCGGAGAAAAATTCAAGACGCTCGACAATCAGGAACGCACGTTGACGAATGAAATGCTTTTGATCGCGGATGAAACCAAAGGCATCGCCCTCGCCGGCGTCATGGGCGGCGCAAACACGGAGATCAACAGTGCGACCGTGGACGTGCTCATCGAGAGCGCGTATTTCGCGCCGGTGAACATCCGGCGCACCAGCAAGCTACTCGGTCTCCGCAGCGATTCCAGCTACCGCTTCGAACGCGGTGCCGACGTAGGCATCTGCGACTGGGCGAGCCAGCGCGCGGGGCAGTTGATTTTAGAAACGGCCGGCGGTCAGTTGGCGGAAGGCGTCGTGGATGTTCAGCCGAAAGCGAAGGAGCCGAAGCAGCTCACGTTGAACTTCGCCCAGACGAACGCGCTGCTCGGTATCGAGATTCCCGCCGACCAACAAATAAAATCCCTCGTCAGCCTCGGCCTCGCGGAAGTCTCCGGCCAACCGGCCAGCGCCAACCGGCCAGCGGCAATCTTCTCCGTTCCCTCGTGGCGCATGGATTTGAAACGCGAAGTGGATTTGATCGAGGAGGTCGGCCGACTTTACGGCATTGATAAAATTCCCAGCACACCGCCGCGCGGGGCGCTCGGCGCCAACGCGTTTGATTCCGTCTATGACCAGATCGGCGAGGCGAGGCGCATTCTCACCGGCCTCGGCTTGAACGAGGCGCAGGGGCAGACGCTCGTGGCGAATGCAGAATGCAGAATGCAGAATGCAGAATTGGTCGCGCTCGCCAATCCGCTGAGTTCCGACATGGACGTATTGCGGCCCAGTCTGCTGCCGGGTTTGCTGAACATTCTTCGCCACAACGCCAGCCGCAAAAATCACGACGTCGCGCTGTTTGAAATTGGCCGCGTGTTCACCAACGTCAGCGGCGTGACGAAAGAAAACCGCAGCGTGGCCATCGCCCTCACCGGCCAGCGCGCCCTGCCCTTCTGGAGCGGCGATGAGCGCGCCGCGAAGGTTGACGCGTCTGATTTGAAAGGACTCGTCGAAGATTTGCTGGAGCAATTTAGTTTACGCGGCATTGCGTTCAGCAAGCGCGCGGAAAGCACGGCCTGGTTTCTCGAATCCGCCGCCATGACGCTCGGCGGAAAACTGCCGCTCGGCGAACTGGGCCAGTTGCTGCCGGCACTGGCGAAAAAATACGATTTGCGCGACGCCGTTTTTCTCGCGGAGTTTAATTTGGATCTGCTGCTCGCCAAACGTAATGCCACCAAGTCGTTCAAGCCGCTGCCGCAATTTCCGTCGAGCCGCCGCGACGTGGCGATGATGGTGCCGGAAGCCACCACGCACGAAGCCGTGTTGCAGACTGTGAAGCAAGCCAAGCCTGCCAACCTGGAGGCGGTTGAATTGTTCGACGTGTTTCGCGGCAAGCATGTGCCGGAAGGACAAAAGAGCCTGGCCTACGCGTTCACCTATCGCGCGGCGGACAAAACCTTGACCGACGTGGAAGTGAATGCGGCGCACGAAAAAGTGGTGACGGCTTTCAAGACCCAGTTGGCGGCAGCGGTGCGGGAGTAAAACGCGGGAAACAAAAATCGGGAGTCAAAACAACGAACCCTGCTGCAACACCGCCGGGCGGGCGGGCACGGGCGGTTCGTGAACCACGGCAAGTGTTGGCCGGCCGGCTGACCTCCGCAGTTTCGCAATCTCCGCGCCCGCCAGCACATCACAACGCTCGTTGAACTTGTGGCCAGCGTGTCCCTTGAGCCAGCGCCAGGAAATAGTGTGCTCCGCGACGAGTTGATCCAGTTGCTGCCAGAGATCCTGATTCTTCACCGGCTCCTTCGCCGCCGTTTTCCAACCGCGCGCCTTCCAACCTTTGAGCCATTCGCAGACGCCCTTGCGGAGATATTGCGAATCGGTGAACAGCTCGACCTTGCTGCGTTCCGGCAACGACCGCAACGCTTCAATCGCCGCCCGCATTTCCATCCGGTTGTTCGTCGTGGCGGGTGAACCGCCGCTCAACTCCCGGACATAGCCGTCCATTTCCAACACCGCCGCCCAACCGCCGGGACCGGGATTCGGTTCGCAGCCGCCGTCGGTGTGAATCGTGACGTGCTTCATTGTCGAAATAAAGGCGGAGCCTAGACCAACTTTTTCAACCGTGCATCCTCGGCCAGCTTCTTGACCAGTTCCTTGATTTTTTGCGCCTGCGATTTGTGGGCCAGGAGAACGGCATCGTCCGTCTGTACCAAAATGGAATCGCGCAAACCCACCACGGCAATGGGCGTGCGACGATCTTTGCTGCGCGCGTCGTAGATGATGTTCCGCGCCGCATCCACATGGATAAAATCGCCCACGACGCAATTGCCCTCCGCATCTGGTTTGAGATGCCGCGCCAGCGCCGGCCACGCACCGAGGTCGTCCCACGCGAACGCGCCGTCGGCCACGATCACGTTGTGGGCCTTCTCCATCAGCGCGAAATCAATCGAGATTTTTTTGATCGCGGGATATTCCTTCGCCAGAACTTTCGCGAGCTTCGGGCCGTTCGTGGCCACCTTGAACCAGCGCTGGCACGCGGCGAACATCTCCGGCTGGTGCTGCTCCAGCGAGTTGGTGATCGTCACAAAGCTCCACACGAACATACCCGCGTTCCAGCGATACTGCCCGCTGTTCACGTATTCGAGCGCCGTGTCGAAGCTCGGCTTCTCGACAAATTTCTCCGCCTTGAAAAAGGTCGTCTTGGTTTTTTTCGCACCGGGCGGCGTCGGCAGATCGTGGCCGGTGTGAATATAGCCGTAACCCGTGGCCGGCTCGGTGGGTTTGATGCCGATGGTGACAATCGCCTGGCCGCGTGCCGCCAGATCGAATGCGTCGCCCAGCACCTGCTGGAATTTTTTCTGTTCGGGAATGACGTGATCCGCCGGCAGCACCGCCATGACGCCGGTCGTGGAACGCGCCCCGACCAGCGCCGCGCCGAGCGTGACCGCCGCGCAGGTGTCGCGGCCCACGGGTTCGGCCACGACATTTTCCTTGGGCAGCTTCGGCAGTTGTTTTCGCACCTCTGCGGCCTGCGCCTGGTTGGTGATGATGAAAATGTTTTTCAACGGCACCAGCGGCAAAACATTGTCCACGGCGGATTGGAGAAACGAGCGGTCGCCGAGCAGCTTGATGAGTTGCTTGGGCGTCTTCTCGCGGCTCAACGGCCAGAAACGCTCACCGCGTCCCCCGGCCATGATGATGACGAAACGGTTTTTGATGTCGGGTTTAATTTTCGCGCTCATAATTTTTTAGCCAAGTTGAAAACTAGAAACTGCCCCGCATAAGTTGTGTCAAAGCTGTTACAATGGCGATAAGCAAGGCAAAACAAGCACCGATAACCGTTATTGGACTCTTTTCTGCGCACCGCAAAAGCACCGAGCTTACGAATTTATGTAAGAAGTTCCGTCCGATTATTAAAACAAATGAAATGAACGTGGCAAATATGGCAAAAATGCTGGGAAGAAACGTAATAACAATAATTACATTAAGCGGGACATAATTTATAGCCCAAATACCGAACGAGGCTCCATAAACCACTAATATAAACGTCAGTAGCGATTGCTTTGCGATAATAGGAAAAAGTGGAAGCAAGAGCCAAGAGACAGGAATGGAAAAACCGAGTAAAGCGATGAGAAAGAAGCTCGAAACAAAAAAGGTTGAAAAGAAATTTGAAATCAACAATGACAAAGTTGAGACAACCCGCGCCGATGCACAGATTTCTCTTAAAATAATTCGAGAAAGCACTGTTGCTAAAAAACACAAAGCGACGTTTGCTGAAATTAAAACAGTAAAATACCCAATGCTATAAAGAGTGGCATACTCCGCGGTATTATATTTTTCGACTCCAGTTCGTATGGTTGCCAAGTCTTTTGACCATTGCTGGGCTTGGGTCAAATTCGTGTCTAGGTCAGACGATTTTTTTCCGAAAGAATAGCTGACCAACACCGTGCCATCGTCCCCGCTTGAGTTTGTCGAAACAAAAATAAAAATGGTCGGGAAACCTGCAAGTTGATTTGTAAAAGTGCTGCTTCTAGTTGCGCTATTTGTAACTGAGTCTAGGAGGGGCCGCTCGTTGTTAGCCATTAAATCCGCAAGGCTATTCATTACAGCGCAGCTTTGTTGATAGCTCTCCCATGGGGCAACGGCCATAAGCCGATGATTCAACAGCCCTGTTAAAGCAAGGGATCCGAATAATAATCCAGTAGCAATGACAGAACATCTGAAGAATGCTTTTTTTGAGAATAATTTATTGCCGAAGATTAAATCATTGAACCGATTGTATGCTTGTACGCAAACAAGAGCTAGCTTCAGTCGGTCATAGTCTGAACTGTGGTGGCTCACCGTTTCAGACTATGACCGACTGAAGCTAGCTCTTGTTTGCGTACAAGCATACAATCGGTTCAATGATTTAATCTTCGGCAATAAATTATTCTCAAAAAAAGCATTCTT
>JANYDP010000063.1 GCA_025363535.1 Verrucomicrobiota bacterium
CTCGTCTGCTTGATGCATTTATTTTTATCTTATGATTGATTCCATTTCAAGCTTCGGACCGCTGGTAGCCTGCGATTTCCGGACACGCTTTGTTCGCTTCAAATCGGCGGCACTGGCACCTTCGCTGGAAATGGAATCAATCATAAGATAAAAATAAATGCATCAAGCAGACGAGATTGGAAAGTCACCAAATTAAACCGCCGGTTTGTTTGGCCATTCCTCCCGAAAATATTTTTCCGCCCAGTCGGGTGTAGGCTTATTCAGCATGCGAATCCAAACCGTAGGTTGCATTCCGGGTAACGACTCGGACAAACGTGAAGCATCCTGTCGAACAGCCTCGGGAAGTTGCTGGTCCATCCATCGTCCTCCTTTTAAAGTTTCGTTTGGAGCGCCGGTGAGGATTAAGACTCCGGCACCGGCAGAGTCAAACTGTTCAAAACGGGCAAAAAGCTTTTCCCCAATCAACTGACATTTGTAATAGTGGCCAGTCAGCCTCCCATCGCCACCAAAAGAATAAGGAATCAACAATTCTCCTCCGATCATTTTTGCGCAAGCCACTGCACCCGACGGACTCGTCAGCAGCCACATACCCTCAAAGGGCTGAAAGTTTGCGGAAGTTGTTGTTTGTCCAGAATCCATCACACAAATAGAAAACAAAATTTTCGGAGGTCATTCAAATCATAGTTATTGAATCTTAGTGACAGGTTCTTAACAAGGAGAAGGTGATTCTTAATTGAGCAAAGGGGAGGGAAAATAAAAAAAAAGGCCGGCATGGCTGCCGGCCTTTCCCTGCTGCGAGTTTTCGGTTGGGGTTAAATTCCCTCGTTCAGTGAAATGAGGCCCTGCGCCAGCGCAAACTTCGTCAGCCCCGCCACGCTGTGGATGTTGAGCTTCTTCATGATGCGTTCCCGGTGCGTTTCCACCGTGCGCACGCCGACGCCGAGCTGGCCGGCGATCTCCTTGTTGCTCAATCCCTCGGCGATCTGAATCAACACTTCGCGTTCGCGGGCGGTCAGGTGCGACAGCGTGCCGCCGTTGCTGTTGCCGCGCACAAACTGATTGAGTGCCGTGCGCGCGACTTCCGGGCTGAAAAACGCCTCGCCACCATGCACCGTTTCAATGGCACGCAGCAGATCCTCCGTGCTGCCGCCCTTCAAAATGTAACCGCTCGCGCCCGACTGCACGATGCGTAGCACGTAATCCGTGTTCGTGTGCATGGAGAGGATCAGCACGCGGATGGAGGGGATTTCCTTGCGGATGGTCTCGGTGACGACCAGGCCGTTCTTCACCGGCAGATCAATGTCCGTGAGCATGATGTCCGGCACGAGTTCGTGCGCCATCCGCAATGCCTGCACGCCGTCCGCCGCCTCGCCGACGATTTGAATGTTCGGATGCGCGGCGAGACTGGCGGCGATGCCCTTCCGCACCACGGGATGATCGTCCACAATCAGGATCCGAATGGTTTTCTTTGCCTTGCTGGCTGTCGGGGTGGGAGTGCCGTGGTTTTTCATAGGAGATTTGTGGAGGCCCGTCGGGGTACTCGGCAGCGGCCGGGTCAAGTTCGCGGACAGAGTGGGGTGAGAGGTGGTCGCCATAGTTTGTGCAGTTTTCATAGTGTGAGTCATCCGTGGTGATGCCTAGAAACGCCTGCTCTGCGAACGAATCCGAACCGGTGCCAGCTTTGGCTGCGGCAGGCTGGCAGACAAACCCAGGGCGACCAATCCCAAAATTCCCGCCGCCATCCAGAGCCATCCGCCGGTCACCGCTCCGCCACTGACCACCAAGCCCAGCATGACCGCCCCGGCCCGGATTGTTTTTTCGTTCGTAAGTTGTTTCATAAACAGCGCGTTTAATCTTCTGGAAACATTTCATCACGAACTCCGCAGTTCTACAATCGGGGCAAACCACGCCCGTCGTCCCGGCAAATGGCTGGAAGCAAACCAGTGGAATCCCCGGTCAGGAGCAACAAGTTCGCGTGGCGTTGGAAAGACATGCCGATAATAGATGATCGGTAAACCGGGGGGATGCCTTAACCGTAACCATGCCGAAGGCCGCTCACGCCCAGCTCGCCAACGCAAGTGGCAGCGGGACTATACCCACTGCGGGCAACGTATATTTTGGTCGGCAAATATTTTCCAGCGAACGTGGAATGCGGTTGACGAATTTGGACTGCGGGGGCAAGCGCAGCGCGACCCCGCTTTGGGGGGTGTTGGAAATTCTGAACGCGGCCCGCCATGCAAAAGCGCCGTCGCCGCTGCCGCTCTGCCGGCGCAGTCCAGGACGGGCTGGTTTGAAATGTGGCGCTCGGCCGGGACGCCGCAAAACCATTCGCCGCCAGCACCGGAGGTGCGGCAGATAATAGCCCACGGCGATAGCCGTGGGATTTGATGCACCCGATGCCCAAGCCCCGGCGGGGCGACAGAATTTCCACACCAATGATTTCTATCGCCCCTCCGGGGCTTGCATTTCACTCTCACCAACCCACAGCTATCGCCGTGGGCTACTTTCTGGCCGCTGCTCCGCAGCTAAATCAACGAGCACTCGGCCGAGACGCCGCTGCGGGGAAAGGGGGCGTGTTGCCGAGGTGCTGAATCCCAACGGGATTCCGGCATATAGCCCAGGGTTGCGACGAAGGAGCTACCCTGGGAACGACGGCCGATAGGTCACAACCCCAACGGGGTTGCGGCGTGGCGGAGGAGAATTTGACACAACCCCGTTGGGGTTGAAAACCTTTCCGGCCAATGACCCAGGGTAGCTCGTGCCTCGCAACCCTGGGCTGGAGGACACAATCCCTTTGGGATTGAAGAAACCGGCCAAAACGGCGTAGCGGCTTTCGGCAGAAAGCCGCCATTGAAAAAGCAGGAAGCATGCGGCGCTCGGCCGAGACGCCGCTACGGGGAAGGGAGCGTTTGGCCGAAGGCGCAAAGAGAATTGGGTTGGACAGGGGTGGGTGGGCAAAATAGAGTTCGGGCATGAAAGAGAATTTCTGCCAACCCAACACTACTTTCCGCACTTCATACCGCACGCTCGAAGAACAAATGCGGATACAAGCAGAAGCTGATGGCAATGTCTTTTTGCCGAACCCTGAGCCAGAAGGCCCTGTTGATTATATTCTCATCTGCATGGAGCCGTCTTTGGGTAGGTGGGCACGCAATGCAGAAGAAGCGAGGTTGAGAGTGAAGGAGGGTTTTAAGAATTTCGTCGCTTCGGTCGAGGTTTCCATTCTTCATTTTTGCATTAGGCATTACCTTTGCGCCCCCGCACAGCGCTATCATATCACTGACTTGTCAAAGGGTGCGATGCTAGTCAAGAATGCCCCCAACGAGAGGAATCAGCGATATGAGGGATTGCTAAATAGGTATTGATGCAACTGATGGCAATGGATAAGGTGGGGCATGAACTGCCCCCACTGTCACACCGCGAACAGCGTCAAGAATGGCACCTCCCGCCACGGTCACCAGCGCTGGCGCTGCCCCGCCTGCC
>JANYDP010000147.1 GCA_025363535.1 Verrucomicrobiota bacterium
CCGTAGAGCCGGGCATCCTGCCCGGCGGAGTGGGTGTGGATTGCAAAAGGGGCATTGATAATTTGATGGTCACAAAAAGTCCGGGCGCTGATCCGGGTGGCACGATGCCACCCTCTACGGCAGGCAGGATGCCCGCCGCTACATCACGGGCGTTGCTCATTTGGCCTCCTTCAATTTCGCTTCCGCCGCATCGAGATCGGTCAGCGCCTGTTTCAATTCCGCTTCGCTCGGCACGCCGTGATGCCACTTGGCCACGTTCTCCATAAAGCTGACGCCTTTGCCTTTCACGGTGTTCGCGATGATGAACGTGGGTTTGCCGGGTTCGGCAGGTTTGCTCAACGCCTCGGTGAGCGCGGCGTAATCGTGGCCGTTCACCACTTTCACACCCCAGCCGAACGCGCGCCATTTTTCGTCGAGCGGTTCGTTGCTCATCACGTCGCGCGTGTGACCGGTGATCTGGAGCGTGTTGTGGTCGAGAATCGCGAACAGGTTATCGAGCTTGTAATGCGTGGCGGCGAGGCCGGCTTCCCAGTTTGAACCTTCGGCAAGTTCGCCGTCGCCGAGCAGCGTGAAGACGCGATACGCGGTGTCCGTAGTGGGACAGTGCGTCTCGCCTGTCTGGGCGTGGGGACTCTTGGAAATTGGTGCGGCAGTTTCAATTTGTTTGTCAAACTGGACAGGCGAGACGTCTGTCCCACTACCCGCATCCATCTTCGCGGCGAGCGCCATGCCGATGCAGATGGGCAATCCGTGGCCGAGCGCACCGGTGTTCATCTCCACGCCGGGAATGTGCCGCGTGGGATGGCCGACGTAGTGCGATTGATAATGGCAGACGGTGTCTAGGTCCGCTGCGGGGAAAAAGCCGCGATCCGCGAGCACGGCATAAAGCGCTTCGACGCAATGGCCCTTGCTCTGCACGTAACGGTCGCGCGTCGGGCTGGTAAACGTCTGCGGCGAGACGTTGAGCACGCGGTTGTAGAGGACGTTGAGGATGTCCATGCAGGACAACCCGCCGCCGGTGTGGCCTGCGCCGGCGTTGACGATGAGCCGCAACATCGCGCGGCGCAGCGCGACGGCTTTGAGTTGGAGTTCGCGGTCAGTCATGAAAAAGAAATTTTAACCACGAAACACACCAAACACACGAAAAGGTATTCACGGAAAATCCGTTCGCGTCTTTCGCGTGGTTCGTCGTTATGAAAACAGTTCGTTGCGATCATATCGTTGCGCTTTCTCAAAATGGCGCGGGTTGTCCGTAGAGCCGCTCGAACAATTGCCGCTTTGCTGCCAGCGGAGATTCCATTTCCGGCAGCGAAGCCATGACCACAGCCTTGGCCGCGTCGAACATCCGCGCGCCCATCACGAAACGTTCCGCGCCGGAGCGCGACATCAGTTTCTGGCGGACGAGTTCAGCGATCTCTGGAGACGTGTCATTCATGGGCGACTTCCTCCCATAATTTAGCGATGCCGAGCGGCGCCGTCCAACGCTCAATGTAGCCACGGTCGCAGCCGGTCGAGATCAGGTTCTTCACGTCGCGCAGTTGCAGTTCTGACCGCGAATCTTTCGCCCAAAATAATTTTGAGAGGATTAAATCTTCCTTGCTCACGATCCACGTCTCGAAGTCTTCGATTTTGATGCGCTGGCGGCGGTCGAATTCCGCGAGCCGATACTCGCTTTGCTTGCGGACGATGCAGTCCACCTTGATGACGCTCTCGTTGTGGATCAGGTTGAACAACGATTCCTTCGCGATGGAACTGTCCACCGCCTCGCGCGAAACGTAATAGTCCGCGCCGAACAACTGCACCACGCGCGCCGCATCCGCCGGACGGAGCGCCACGACGACGTCAATGTCGCGCGTCATGCGCGGCTGGGCGTAATAATTCATCGCCATCGAGCCGGTCAGCATATAGCCGATGCCCGCGCCGTCCAGCCGGTCAGAAACATCTCGCACGATGTCGAGTTCGTTCTTCATGCGGTCAGAGTCCGCCTAGAAATCCCGGAGCGCGGCTGTGTCGTCCTCGACCAGCCGCAGCGGGCCGCAATGTCTCGGCGCGCTATGGAATTTGTCGCGTGCTGCGGCTGGTCTGCGACACAGCCGCGCTCCTTTTTCAAACAGGCTGTCAGGAGTTTGCCTCTGCACCCGGCTGGTTTTCTAAACCCGTCGAATTCGACGGGAATAAAACTGCCGCCGACTTCCGCCCGATTTTCTAATTCCCTCGAATTCGAGGGGATTAAAACCGCCGTCTGCCGTTTAATTGCGGCGAATTCGCCACAATTACCAAAGGTCTCGAATTCGAGACCTTTGAAATCCCGGCGCAGTGTGGTTGGTTGGGCGTGAAACGACGCGGCTGGTTTGGGGGAGCGCACGCCTCCGGCGTGCGGTTTGCGGCGTCGCGCCGCAAACGTCGTCCAATCATCTGGCCTTCCCGGATTGCCTCTAAATATCTGTCCAACGAAACCAACGGCGCGACGCCGTTGG
>JANYDP010000159.1 GCA_025363535.1 Verrucomicrobiota bacterium
CGAAGATCAGCAGCGCGCCGTCGGTCTTGGTAATTTCACGGAGGAATTCCAGATAGCCGGGGCGCGGCAGATACAATCCGGCGTTGCCCGGAACGGGTTCGACGATGATGCCGGCGATTTGGTTTTTGTTCGCGGCGAAACAGGCTTTGACGGCGTCAACGTCGTTAAAGGGCAAAACAATCGTGTGTTGCGTGAACGCCGCCGGGACGCCGGCGCTATCCGGATGGCCAAACGTGAGCGCGCCGGAACCAGCCTTTACAAGCAACGAATCCGCATGGCCGTGATAGCAGCCGTCGAACTTGATGATCTTGTCGCGTTTCGTAAATCCGCGCGCGAGCCGGATAGCGCTCATGCAAGCTTCGGTGCCGGAGTTGGTCATGCGAACTTTCTGCACGCTAGGGACGAACGCGCAGATGAGTTTGGCCATCGTGACCTCGAACGGATTTGGAATGCCGAAGCTCGTGCCGTGATCGGCGGCGGCCTTGACGGCGGAAATAATTTTCGGATGCGTGTGTCCGAGAATCGCCGGGCCCCAGGTGCCGACGTAATCAATCAGTTCGTTGCCGTCCACGTCCCAGATGTGCGCGCCTTTGGCCCGATTGACGAAAAACGGCTGGCCGCCCACGGCGCGAAACGCGCGCACCGGCGAGTTGACGCCGCCGGGAATATATTGCAACGCCTCGGCGAAAAGTTTTTCCGATTGGACACGAATCATGCCTTCAACCTAGCGAATGGCCATTGGAATCCCCACAAAAAAATACCTCTGGCACGGGCGTCCGCACATGGACATGGACGCGCGCCGACGGGTTTGGTAAATCGTCGCATGGAAAAACCGACTTCGCCCGGCGCGACTTCAATTGCAACAGCGCCCGCGAAACCCGAAACGCCCAACCGCTGGCGTTTTCGTCGCGGCGAACGCACCGGCCTGATCGTGGCGCTGTGCGCACTCGTGGGGTTTGGCATCAACCTCGAAGTCCGCACTGCGCTGCGGCGCACGCCCATGACCGATCTGGGTGTGTTCGCCTGCGCCGCCAACGCCGTGCGCGGCACGAACAATCTTTACACCGTCACCGACTGGCACGGCTGGCATTATCAATATCCCCCGGCGCTGGCGATTCTGTTTGCGCCGCTGGCCCATCCGGCCCCGGCGCACGTGCCGGTTTTGGCACCAGGCGAGCCGCGCACCGCCGCCAACACGCCATGGGGTTTTGCCATTGCTTCGCCTGGCCATAACTTTTACGGATTGCACACGGACAACCTGCGATTTTTTTTCATCGTGGCGGCGTGGTATTGGATCAGTGTGGGCTTGATTGTTTTTTCCGCCCACGCTCTGGCCTGTGTTTTGGAAGGAACCTCTTTGCGAACTCCACCGCCGGAAGCCCCGGAGCAACGAAAGCTTTGGTGGGCACGCCGCCTCTGGCCGTTACTGGTGTGCGCGGTGTCGCTTGGCACCGAGCTGTCGCGCGGCCAGGTGGATGTGCTCATGCTCGCGGCCATCGCGCTGGGACTTTACCTCACCACGACCGCCCGCGAAATCACGGCAGGCATGTGCCTCTCGTTCCCGGCGACGGTGAAATTGTTTCCGCCCTTCCTGTTGCTGTATCCGATCTGGCGTCGCCGCTGGCGCATGACGCTGGGCATCGCCGCCGGACTGACATTTGCCCTCGTGATCCTGCCCGTGGTGACGCTCGGCCCGCAGCGCACGAAGGAACTCTACCAACTGTGGGGCGAAGTGCTTGCCAAGCCAGCACTTGGTCACGGCAGCGACACCTCGCGTGCGCACGAACTGACCGGCATGAATGCGACCGACAATCAATCGCTGCTGGTGTTCATTCACAACTGGCGGTTTCACAACGTGCCGCGAGCCACGCGGCCAACGGAAGCCGCACCGGGCGAACGTTACGCGGTGTATGTCGTGGGGACGTTGATGCTGGCGGGCATTGGCGTGGTGATGGGCTTGCGCCGCCGCGACACGCCCCGGGAATTGCAACTGATCTGCGGGCTGTTGATCGGTCTGGCGTTCGTGGTGTCGCCGATTGTACACAACTTTTATTACCTCGTGCTGCTGCCGCTCATCGCGGCGTTGATTGATTATGGATTGTCCAGGGACGCGCGGCGCGCAACCGTTTCAACGCTGTGGCTGGCGCTGATTACTTTTATGGCCGTGGATGTTCTCGCACGAACTCCGGCGCTCGGCCCGTGGCTGCGCGATCTCGGCCTGCCGGTGTTGAGCCTGATCGCGCTGATGGCGGCGGCGGTGATGGTGTTGCGGGAACCCCGCGGCGCATCTCCAGCCCGCGCCTAAACTAGCGGCGAGCCGAGAGTTGAAAGCGATTGGGCGAACCCGGCGCAAACGGAAATTCCCGCAGCGTGTTGAATTCCTGCCGCCGCCAGTCTTCGCGGCCGCCGGGATGCACGACCAACATGCCGTTCGGATTTGGGAGCGCCGCGACGAAGCGCGGAAAAAGTTCCCGGTAACGCCGCCAATCACCGAAGTCATAAATCCCCGTGAAGCCTTCGTTCGTTCGCAAACCCGCCGTTTGCAACTGCGCCCGCATCCGTTGACCGAACGCACCGATGAACGCCGCTTTCAACAACGGCAGCCGCGCCCGGCGCACTTGCCGCAGCGGGCCGTGGGTGTTGCGGACGTATGGTCGCTGGCCGGCGGGCAGGGTCAGGACAAAATTAATCAACCCTTGCCGCACGCCGGACAGTTGGTGCGTGTGCAGATGGCCGTCAATGAAGTCAGGGTTGCGACCGCATTTTTTCAGGAACAGTTCATACTGCGACGACACTTGTTGAAATGCTTCCATCGCGGAAACCCGGCCCGTCAACGTGCGCCGGAGGTGCGGGCCATAGGCCGGAAAGTACGGCGGCGAACTTTCCGCCAACGCACCGGCCGGACGCGACAAGGTTTCATCCGCAAAGACGAGGTGCAGCCCGACATCCACGACATTTTCGTGCCGCCGGAGTTTCGCCAGCAGCGCCGCATCGCATCGCTCCAACGCGACCATGCAGGAGACCGCGCTCAACCGCTGCGAACTGCAAAGCTCCAGAATCGCCTGGTCAATATCGTCACTCAGACCGTAATCGTCCGCGCAAATGATCATAGTGGGTCGTCCAAAACCGCCGCGACCTTGTCCACTTAACGGTTGCGTCTGTCAAGACTTCCCTATTCCCTGCCAACATGAGTCGCAGTTGTCTTTTCGTCATCAACGGTCTGGGCATGGGTAACAGCACGCGCTGTTATGCCGTGATGGAATATCTGGTGGAAGCCGGGTTTCAAATTCATGTACTGACCTCGGGCAACGGGCTGGCGTTCTTCAAGGACAAGCCCGGCATCGCGTCGCTCACGCCGATGGATTGCTTCTACTACTCCGGCAGCAACGGCGGCATCAGCGGCTGGTCCACTCTTAAATCCATCGGCAAACTCGTGGGCATCGCCCGCAAAAAAAAGCAGCAACTCCAGACCCTGCTCGAAACAATCCGCCCGGACATCGCGGTCATTGATTCCGAATACAGCATCGCGCCATTCCGCCGGCGCGGCATTCCTGTCATCGGCCTCAACACCTCTGAGATCGTGGTCAGCGAATATTTGAAACCCGGGCCGGTGGCACGCGGCACCCGCAGCCATTTCTGGTTTGTGGAATTCTCGGACTACCTGTTCCACCGGCATTTTTGCGACCTTGTGCTGAG
>JANYDP010000208.1 GCA_025363535.1 Verrucomicrobiota bacterium
CCAGCGCGTTCAGGCGTTGGCGTTCGGGTTCGAGGGTTTCAAGTTGGGCGCGGTTTTTTTTGGAAACCATGCCGGCGAGATTTAGGTAAAGCGAATGCAGCGCGAACGCCGAAATCGCGGCGTACGGATAGGAATCGGCCCAGGTGTGCGTCGCGGTGGTGTCGTTGATCGGAAGGATTTGGACCAGCTTCAAACCGGCGTGACCGCACCAATCCACGAGGAGTTTCAAATCGGCGAACTCACCAACCCCAAAACTCCGCTCACTCCGCAAACTGAAAACGGGAATGGCCACGCCCGCGCCGCGCCACGTCTCCGCCGGCAGACGAGCGAAGCCGTCGTTCACAATTACCTGACCTTGGGCGAGTGCAACTTCAACAAGCCGGCGGTTCTCGCCATTTTCGTAGCCGAGGAAAGTTCCGCGCTCCACATCGAACACGCCGTATTTATATTCCAGTGGCAACGCCTCGCCGGAGAGATCGAGATTGGCGGCGAGAAAAACCTCGCCTGGTTTCCGATTCATCCGCACCGCGCGCTTCGGATTCCATTCGCCGAGTGCGGGGGAATTACCCAGCAAACAAAGGGTTTTCCCGCGCTTCAGTAACGGAGCCTTCACACGGAATTGATGCGTGGTTCGTGTCGGCGGTGGGACAAGCAACTCGCTCTGATTGGACTTAAGCAGCACTTTTTGAAACGGCTCCGTAAAAAACACATTCTCCACCAAGCCCGGCGGATTCCAGGAATCAGTCACGACGACGGCGGCTTGGCTGCTCCAATCCGGGTTGATGGCACGGCCCAGATCGGCGTCGCATTCCGTTGAACCATCGGCCTGCCGCAGCATATAATGATAGGCGATCGGCTGCTTCAACGCCGTGCGCGGAGCTTCGAGCGTGACTTGCCAGGTTTCGGCATCCACGTAATACAACGGCAACGCTTGTGCAAGATCGCCGGCACCAAGCAAGGTATGTTCACCGCCGAGAAACAACGACTGCCCCGGATGCGTGTGGTAGCGGAGCTTGAAGGTGAGTTTCAGTTTGCTCACGACACTTGGGCGGGCGCGGATTCTTTCACCGTTTGCGCCAGCAACGCGGCCACGATCATGCACACGCCGCCGGCCATGACCGCGTGGACCAGATTGCCGCCGAGGAAATTTTTCACGAGCGGCCCGAAGGTGAGCGCGGCAAGAATTTCCGGCAGCACGATGAAGAAATTAAAAATCCCCATGTAAACCCCCATCCGTTCCGGCGGCAACGCGCCTGACAGAATCGCGTACGGCATGGAGAGAATCGAAGCCCACGCCACGCCGCCGAGCGCCAGCGCCAGCAGCAGCAGGTATTTTTGTTCCTCGCCATGAATGAAACCGATGGCCAGCAAACCCACGCCGCCGAGCGTCAGGCAGATTCCGTGAATATGTTTGCGCGCCATCTTCCGCGACGCCGCCATCAACGCGAACGCCGCCACGAACGTCACCGCATCTTTCACCGCGTAGCACACGCCCGCCCATTCCGCGCCGGCCTTGAACAACGGCGAGTTGGGATCGCTGCTGCCAAAAACCACGGGCACGGCGTTGGAAAAATGCAGCCACATGCAGAACAAGCCGAGCCAGGTGAAAAACTGGACGAGCGCGAGCCGCTTCATTGTGGAAGGCATCTCCTCAAGCGCGCTAAAAATCTCACCAATGAAATGGCCGACGCCCTTGCTCGCGGACTTCTTGCGTTGAAACGCTTCCAGGTCTTCAGGCGGATATTCGCTGGTCGAGAAAATCGTCCACAGCACCGCGCCGAGGAACGCCGCCGCGCCGAGGTAGAAGGAGATTTTGACGTTCGTGGGAATCGCGTTAGCGGCGCTGGTGTCGCTGCTGACGTGAAACCAGTGATTCAAAATGTACGGCAACATTCCCGCAATGACCGCCCCGACCCCGATGAAAAAACTTTGCATCGCGAAGCCGGAGCCGCGTTGTTCCTCCGGCAGTTTGTCAGCCACGAACGCGCGGAACGGCTCCATCGAAATGTTAATCGAGGCATCGAGAATCCACAGCAACCCCGCCGCCATCCAGAGCGTGCTGCAATTGGGCATGGCAAAGAGCGCGAGCGAACTGAGGATTGCGCCGATGAGGAAATACGGTCGGCGGCGGCCGAGCGGCCCCCAGGTGCGGTCGCTCATGGCGCCGATGATGGGCTGCACGATGAACCCGGTGAGGGGTGCGGCCAGCCAGAGCATGGGGATTTGGGAGTCGGACGCGCCGAGATATTTGCAGATGGGACTCATGTTCGCCATCTGCAGGCCCCAGCCGAACTGGATGCCGAGGAAGCCGAAGCTCATGTTCCAAATCTGCCAGAAACTTAGACGGGGTTTTTGCATGGAAGCTTTTTATTTTGGTTTGACCACGAAATACACGAACCACACGAAATGGGAAAGGCCGCAAATTGGATCACTTGCCAACCGCGCGATGGTATATCCGCCAATCAAATCCACCGAGATGGCAGGCTGGAAAATCGTTCGCTGGAATTTCCGACATTCCCGAAATTTGCACCGGTTTGAAATCGCCCGCGTTGGGCACCTCGATTTTCGCGGCCAGCGGTCGGCTGGAGAAATTGATGACGGTTAAATATTCGTCGTGGTCGTCCCCGCGTAAAAGCGTGACGACATTCGCTTCGTCGGAATTGGACAGCCAAGTAACGCGGTCGCTGTGGAAGGCTGGCGATTGTTTGCGCAGCTTGATCAAGTCGCGGTAAATCTGACGCAAGGGCGGACGGTCTTTCGGGTTCCAGCAGATGGAGAGTTTGTCGAAAAGCGCGGGATCGCCGGACTCCGTGGCGTCGCCGACTTCCATGCCGTTGTAAAGCAGCGGCACGCCGTCGAGCGAAAACATCAGCGCCGACGCGGCCAGCGCGCCGCGAACGCCGAAGCGCGCGACAGCGCGGGCCTCGTCGTGGTCGTCGGAAATCCGCATGTGCAGCGAGCCTTGGGGAAATTGGCGGCGGCTTTCCTCCCACGACGCCCGGAATCTGGAAGCCGGCGCGCCCTTGAGCAGCACATCGTTGAGCGTCGCGTGCAGCGGCCAGGAATAATCCAGATCGAACGCCTTCACGAGCAGTTCGGGCTTGGTGGCTTCGGCGAGCATGAGAAGGTCGGGTTTGATTTTCGTGAGTTCGGCGCGGGCTTGTTCCCAGAAATCCGTCGGCACCATGTAGGCCACATCGCAACGGAAACCGTCCACGTCGGCTTCCTGGATCCAATACTTCAGCATTGCGATCATGTAGTCGCGGAGTTTTGCGTTGGTGTAGTTCAAACCGGCCACATCCGTCCATTCGGCCACCGGCGGAATGATTTTGCCGTCCTTGTCCTGCTTGTAGAATTCCGGGTGCGCCATCATCACGCTGTCCCACGCCGTGTGGTTGGCGACGATGTCCATGATGACTTTGAGGTCGCGCTTGTGCGCCTCGGCGACAAGTTTTTTGAAATCGGCGAGCGTGCCGTAGTTCGGGTCAATCGCGTAATAATCCTTGATCGAATAGGGGCTGCCGAACTCGCCCTTGCGAAACTTCTCGCCGATGGGATGAACCGGCATAAGCCAGAGGACATTCACGCCGAGGTCTTTCAACTCGTCGAGTTTGGCGGTGACGCCGGCCAGATTTCCAGCAGGAGAAAAGTGGCGCGGAAAAATTTCGTAGAGCACACCGGCGCGCAGCCATGGCGGGCTGGGGCGCGCGGCCGCCTTGGCCAAGTCGCCTTCGGCCCGAACCGCACCCCCGGCCAGATAAAGGCAAAGCCAGGCCCAAAACGCACATTTTTTGGATTTCACAATTGAATTATTTCCGAGTTGATCCGTTTGCACCACCCATTTTTGGGTCACGCGGATGAATATGATTACTCGGCGAGGGGCAAACCACCGCATGTTTGTGCGGAACTGAAACGACAAACACCCCCTGAGTCCGATGGCATTGCCGCAGCCCGCTCCGCCTAGTTGCAAACAAAAAATCTCCCAGACTCCGGCATTGCCACGAGTCACGGCCACCGACATCTTTTCACCCTGACCCAGGGTGGAACATCGGCCTGGGCTAAATTTTCATGCAACTTTTCGAGGCCCGGTTAAAATTGAAACGGTGGATCGTCGGTTTTTTCGGCAGGCTGTCGCGCTTCGCGATTCGTCACCCCAAACGGACGCTCGCGGTGGCGGCCCTGGTGACGCTGGCCGCCGCACCGGGCGTGCTGCGCCTGCAACTCCGCACCGACGGCCACGCGCTCATTCCGCCCCACGCGCCGGAAATTCAATACGACCGCACGATCCGCCACCAGTTTGGCATCCCCGACCAACTGGTCGTGCTGGTCCAGCCCCACCAGACCAACGACATTTTCAATCCAGCAACGGTGCAACTGGTCCGCGAACTCTCGGCGGAGTTTTTAAAGATCCCGGGCGTCACCCCCGCGCAGGTGATCAGCCTCGCCACCGAACCCAGCTTCCGGCTGCAGCCCGGCACGATTGCGTTTCAGAAAATGCTCGAACCGCCGCTGCAATCGCCGGCGGAGCTGGAGCAGTTGCGCGACGACCTGCGGCGCATCGCGCTGTACACCGGCACGCTCGTCTCGGCGGACGGCCGGTC
>JANYDP010000236.1 GCA_025363535.1 Verrucomicrobiota bacterium
AGCGTGGGGAAAAATTTCTCCGCCTCCGCGCGCCAGTTGTCCGCGACGGATTTGGGGCAGACGACCAAGGACGGCATGGACTGGTTTAATCTGCAAGTGATCGTGGACGTAAACGACGTGACGCTCACCAAGGCTGAGATCAAATTGTTGCTCGACGCCAAAGGCAAGTGGGTGCGCCTAGACAAAAAAGGCTGGCGCAAGCTGGAGTTCACCTTGAGCAAGGAGGAGGACGAGGAACTCGCGCGTCTCGGCCTCACGCCGCACGAACTCACCAGCGAACCGCAGCGGCTCCACGCGTTGCAACTGGCAGACAAGGCCGCGCGAAAATTTCTGTCGGCGGACACCTGCGACCGCATCGAACGGCGCGTCTCGGAACTGCAAGCGCGCGTCACGCCGGAAGTGCCGGCGGAGATTCGCGCCGAGATGCGCCCGTATCAACGCGAGGGTTTTCATTTTCTCTGCTACCTTAGCACGAACAATTTCGGCGGCATCCTCGCGGACGACATGGGGCTGGGGAAAACGTTGCAAACATTGGCGTGGCTCGCGTGGCTGCGCGCCCCGTCTCTCAACCATCAACCATCAACCATCAACCCGTCCTTGGTCGTCTGCCCCAAATCCGTCGCGGACAACTGGCGCGCGGAGGCGGAGAAATTTTTCCCCACGCTCAAAGTCCGCGCGTGGGCGGCGAACGAATTAAAATCGTTCACCGGCATGTTGCCCACGGCCGACCTGCACGTTTTGAATTACAGCCAGCTCCGGCTCGTTGGCGAAGATCTGGTGCGCGAAAAGTTTCACGCCGTCATTCTCGACGAAGGGCAATACATCAAAAACCCATCAAGCCAGACCGCGCTGGTCGCCAAGTCGCTGCGCGCCGAGCACCGGCTGATTCTCTCCGGCACGCCGATTGAAAATCGCCTGCTGGATCTATGGAGCCTGATGAGTTTCGCCATGCCCGGCGCGCTCGGCCGCCGCGCGGAGTTCGGGCGGATGTATGACGCGAAGGGCGATCCGTTCGCGCGGCAGCGGCTGTCGGCGCGCGTGCGCCCGTTTTTGATTCGCCGCACCAAGGTGCAGGTCGCGCGCGACTTGCCCGACCGCGTGGAGGAAGATTTATTTTGCGAACTCGAAGGCGAGCAGAAGACGCTCTACCGCGCCGAACTCAAGCGTGCCCAGGCCATGCTGCTTGGCGTGAAAACCGTAGAGGCGCTGAACCAACAGCGGTTCAATTTCCTGACTTCGCTGTTGCGGCTGCGACAGATCTGCTGCCACCCGCGTCTGGTCAAAGCGGACTCGAAAGCCGCGAGCGCAAAGGTGGAGGCATTGATCGAGACGCTCGAACCACTGCTTGAGGAAGGGGAGAAGGTGCTGGTGTTTTCGCAGTTCGTGGGGTTGCTCGACATCCTGCGCGATGAACTCAAGAAGCGCGGCTGGAAGCATTGGTATCTGGCGGGCGAGACGGAAAATCGTGGCGACCTCGTGCGGGAATTTCAAACGGCGGAAGACCCGGGCGTGTTTCTCATTTCGCTCAAGGCGGGCGGCTTCGGCCTGAACCTCACCGCTGCGAGCTACGTGGTGCTGTTTGATCCGTGGTGGAATCCGGCGGTGGAGAACCAGGCCATTGATCGCACGCACCGCATTGGCCAGGCGCGCAAGGTCATCGCCTACCGGCTGCTCATCAAGGACAGCATTGAGGAAAAAATCCGCGTGCTACAGAAGCAGAAGAAGTCGCTTGCTGACGATGTGCTGGGCGAGGAGAAGTTTTCACAGGGTCTTTCGCTGGACGACCTGCGGTATCTGCTGGCGGGGTAACCCATGTCTCCTATCGCGCATTTCATTGGAAGCTGGCTGGCCGCTTCGGTCACAACGGACAATCCGCGTGATCGCAAACTTGTGACATTGGCGGGAGTTTTGCCGGACGCCGATGGCCTTGGGGTCGTCGTGGACGTGGTTGGCTCAATGATCTCCGGCAAAGAAAACACTTTTCATTACTATCAACAGTATCACCACCTGCTGCTTCACGGCTGGCCAGGCGCAATCGTGGTTTCGATTCTGCTAGTTTGTTTCGCTGAAAGAAGAAGGCCCGTGCTGTTGGGGTGTCTGCTCACCTTCCATTTGCATCTGCTCTGTGATCTGGTCGGATCGCGCGGCCCCACTGCGGGCGACCTCTGGCCAATTTGCTATTCCGAACCACTTTTCCGCCACCCGATCTGGTTTTGGAAAGGCCAATGGAAACTCGATGGATGGCAAAACCAACTTGTTTTCATTGTGATCTTTGGTGCGGCGCTTTGGCTGGCCACGAAGAAAGGCTTTTCTTTCGCAGAAATTTTCAGCCGGCGGCTGGATACGATTTTTGTAGGCACCCTTCAGAAATGGCGGGCCAGCATTTTTGCGGGGAAGGGTTCTCGTTGACTCTCGCAATTTGTCGGGAGTTTTAATTTCTGCGATTCACACACTGACGTTTTCCACGGAGCGCGCAGCCCCCACCAGCACGTTTAGGTTTCCGTGATAGTCGGCAAGCCACGCCTGCGCTTGCTGCCGTAGATTGTCGTTCTCCAAACCACCCGCCGATTTCTGGGTTGAGGAAACTCGTAGCTGCATGGCGGGCTTGGGTGGGCTTTCGGTGATAGGCTGCGCGGTGGCCGGTCGAAATGCTTTCAGAGTTTCCATTTGCGTGGCCAGCGCCCGCGTCAGCGTCGGGGCTTCACCATGCTCGTCGCGAAATGCAGTGAGACGGTCGAAGACGCCTGCGGCCTGCGTCAGCTCCTGCTGTGCGGCGTAGCTTTCAGCCGCGCGGTTGAGCGTAGTCACGGCTTGCGAAATCTGCTCCGCGTCAATGGGCGTTCCACTCAGCTCCCCGCGATCCGACAGCTTCAAGGAAAGCGCCAGTTGCAATCTCCGCTGCAAGGCCGTCCCGACTTCATGCACGGAATGTCGGAGCGCCTCGCGGGTGGCCAGCGCCTCGGACTCCGCAGCGTGCGCGGCGTCGAGGGTCATTTCCGGCAGGTCGAATGACGACGCAGGCATCGGCACGCTGGCCTGAATCAGGCTGGCGGCCGCGCGCGATTGGATGAGGCGATTTGTCGCGTCGTGGTATTGCGTGGCGAGGCCGGCGAGCTGGCCCTCCACCTGTTGCAGGCCGGCGGCAAGCTGGCCGAGTTCCGCGAAGTCCGCTTCGTAATTGGCGGAGGCGGACGGCGGGAGAATTTGCAGCGGCAGCAGCAGCGGCAGGATGCCGAGAAAATATTTGTCGAGAGTTTCACTCGTGCCATTGGCGGTCGCGCGGGTTTTGGCGGGGGAACTTTCAGCGCTTTCCACATGCACCAACATTTTGTCAGTGATGGGAATTCCCAGATCGTCGGTGTAATGCAGCAGTGTCACGAAGCGCGCGGGATGTTCAAAGCTGGCAAACAGCTCGGAGGCCGGGCGGTCGTCGTGAAAAATCCCCGGGTCGGCGACGCGGCGGGCCTGGCGAATCCGATCCGCCGGGAAGGATGCGTGTCGAACAAACCGGTTCGCTCCAACCCGAGGGTGTCATCAATTTTTTGCAGGACGGCGGACGGCAGTTGTTGATGCGCGTGGCGGAGAAGTTCGCTGAGGTTGTCCGGGAGCTGGTGGTTTTTTTTCAGGTGGCGTTGATTTGTTTGTAAGTCAGCTCCATGGCGGCGGACAGCGTCGCCAGTTTGCGGTGCGTGGTCTCGAAAACTTCACTGCCGACTACCCTGATCTGGCAGGCGTCGGCGTTGTATTCCATCTGCCGCGACAGAATGCCGCTGATGAGAAAGCCCGCGTACATCAGGGTGCGGAGGATCATGCGGGAGAACCACACGCCGATCTGTGTCGTCCAAA
>JANYDP010000262.1 GCA_025363535.1 Verrucomicrobiota bacterium
CTCACGGTCAGGCTGCCGAAGCTGTCGCCCTGCGGTTGTGTGAGGTCGGCGGGATTGCCGGTGCCGGGCAGGATGAGCGTGTACTTGCCGGCGAACGGCGCGGGGTTGGTGACGGCGTTCCACGACGAGCGTTCGGCATCCAGCACGGCCAGCCAGGTGTCGGTGCTGACAGTGCCGGTGATGCGACGGTTGTCGGCGGTGTCCATTTGCAGCAAAACTTTCAACGGCGCGCTAGTGCCACGGCTGATGCGGTTGGAAGCCGCCCCAAAGGGATCGAAGACGCCCGTGACGGAATATTTTGAACTGCCCAGTTGCACGGTGCCGCTGTAACTCCCGCGTCCGTTCACCGTCGCCGAGAAAGCGCCGGAGCTGGGCACCTGCACGCCGTTGGTGTCGTAGAACAATCCGTAGTACGAACCGGCGGCGGGGATGAAGGGCGGCAACGGCGGTGCGTCGGGGCAGCACCAGTAGGCTTGCAGTTCGACGGTGTCAATGAACCAGCCGGCACCGGCGGTGCCTTTGTCGGTGCCGCAACGCCAGCGCAACTGCACGGTCTGGCCGGACGCAGCGGCGGGCAAATTGACGGTGGTGGTGATGAAGCCGCCGGAGTTGCCGGTCCAGGCCAGGCGGCCGGCGAGCGGACTGCTGGTTACGGATTGCATGGTCTTGTTGTAGCCGCCGCTGATGAAGCTGCCGCCGGCGTCGAGAATGTCGGCGAAGGCGTTGGTGCCGATTTTTATTTCCAGCACGCCGCCGTCGTAGCCCGGTCCCTGATCAACCAATTCATAATCATTGCGGAAGCTCAGTTGCGCGCCGCCGTGGGGAAGTTGCAAGGCCGGGGAAACCAAAGCATTGAGGCCCACGGCGCTGGACTCGGGAGAAAAGGCCGCGTTGGTCGGCGTGTCGGATATTTTTTTGCTCACGGTCCAAGCGGACTGCGCGCCGCCGGCGGTCGTCGTCCACCAGACCGGCAAAGTCGGCGCGACGGTGCCGTCGAAGTTTTGCAGGTAGATCGTCGCCAGCGTGCCGAGGGGAACCGGCACGGACACGCGGCCAAGATCGTTGCCGTTGTCGTCGAGGGAAAAAGTCGGGCTGATCGTGTCGCCGCACAAGCCAGCGGCAGTGAAGGTGAAGGGTACCGTGACGGACGCGCCATTGGTGACCATTACGCCGACGGTCTGCCGGCCGCTGGGTTGGATGACGCCATTGGTTTCCAGGAGCGTGATCTTCAAGTTCGAAGTGTTCTTCGTGCCGCGATTTTGAAAGGTGAAGTTCACAGTGACGGTTTCACCCGGATCAACGCTGCCGTTGGCCGGCGCACAATCTTCGTTCACCACGGAAAAGCCCGCCGGCGCAATGACGGGTTGCGGCGTCGTGCTGCCGTTGTAAATGACGAGCGCGAAATCCTGCTGCGGTGCGGAAGAGCCGTCGTCAATGGCATCGGCGGCGATGTTGGCCGCGCTGACGGTGACGGTGAAGGGGCCGAACACACCGGCGGGGAGGAAAACGCTTTCGACATTGTTGAGCGAATCGGCCGCGCCGCCGGACGCCGCCGTCGCCCCGCTGAAGACATTGCCGCGATACGTCACGCCGCCGATGGTGACTTCCAGATCAAGATCATTCACCAGCGCCTGGCTGGCCGTCGTGCTGCCCGCCGCGTCGGTCCAGGCCAGCGTCACGCGCAGGGGCTGCGACGGGTCGGCCACAAAACCGCTGAACACCCGCGCCTGTCCACTGGCGGTGAACGTGTCGGCGTCAACCTGGTCGCGCAGCACGCGCGCCGCGCCATCGAAGGCGGTGCCGAGATTCACCGCGCCCAAACCTTGATTCGGCGAAGGCAGCGTGTCGTTGGCACCGTTGCCGGTGAGGTAGCGCGCGGCGTTCATCAGGTAAGCCTTGGTCATCGCGGGACTGGGCGGCGCGTGGCTGGGATTCAAGCCGAGGTTGATGAAATACTGGCGGAGCAGCGCGCACGCGCCGCCGACGGCCGGCGTGGCGTGGCTGGTGCCGGAGGAGACCGTGTAAAATTGCTGACCGAGCGGAAAGAAATTCTGGGGGCTGCCGGCCGTGCCGCTGCCGGGCAAACCGCAGACGCCGCTGCCGTTGAAACACGCGATGGCGCTGCCCGTGCCGTTGGTGATGGGCGAACCGGCCTGCGGCACGCCGCCGAGAATATGCGAACCCGGCGCGACGAGATCGGGCTTGCTGCGACCATCGGTGCATGGGCCGCGGCTGGAAAAACCGAGGAGGTCGTTCGCGCTGTTGGCGTCAGCATCCGGAGTACTGCAACCATCCTTGCCGGTGGCGTTGCTGCCGCCGTTCAACGTGGAGAGCGAACGGACGTTTTCCGTGGCGCCGACGGTGAGGACGTTTTTCGCCGTGCCCGGTGAATCAATGGTCTGCGCGCCAGGTCCCTCATTCCCGGCAGCAAAAACGACAACCATTCCGCGATGACCGCCCGTCGCGCCCACGTCCCGCACCAACGAATCATACGTCTGGGCTTCAAAGTCGTAATTGCCGGTGCCGGCCCCGCCCCAACTGTTGTTGCTGATGCGTGCGCCGCTGTTGTAGGCATCCGTCAGCAAGGTGGCGTAGTCGGGATCGGTGAAATCATTCGCCCCGCCGCTGTTGTCGAAAATCACCGAGGAACCGATTTTCACAAACGGACAAACGCCCAGATCGTGATTGTAACCTTGCGCATCCGCGTGCACGCCGCCGGTGAACACATCGTAACCGCCGACGATGTGGGCGTTGATATTTCCGTGGCCATCGCAGCCCGCCAGGTTCGCGCCGGCATTAAACGTCGTCCGCTCGAACCGGTTGTAAACCACCCGGCTCGGCCGCGAGACATTCGCCTGCGGATACAGCGCGAAATGGCCCGGCGAAACCGTGCCGTTGTCAATGCCGCTGTCGCTCACGTCCACCACAAAACCGGAGGCGTCAAACTGCGCCTGGGTGAATCCCTTGGCCGCGAGCCAACTTAAATAACCGGGGCCGCCGGGCTGGCTGCCGGTCAGATTGCCGGCGACGATTTGATCCTGCCGCTCATCGCGTTTGTGCGGCGGGGTGTAAGGATGAATCGAAACCACGTCCGGCTGGGCGGCAATAGTGTCCAACTGATCCGGCGGCAAAGCCACGACGAGGTTGCGATAACCATGCAGCCCGGACGACTTCACCACCGGTGCCAGTTGCAACTGCCCGATGAGTTTCAATGTCGCCGCATTTCCGAGGGGATCATCCACGAGCTGAATTGAAAACGTGCCGCCAGAGCTGCGCGCGCTCAACGCCTGCGCCTTCCCGGGCCGCGCGCTGGGATGCACTTTGAATTCACCCGTATAGTCGCCGATCCACTGCACCGCCGGTTCCGTCGCCGCCCAAACTTGAAATTGCGCAAGCGCCACCGCATCGCCGTAAACCAGGTAGGAATTCTGCGGCAGGTAGTGGAGAATTTTCACGCCGGTCCGCACCAACGCCTGAAGCCACTCGGGTTTGATGGGGCCGACAAACTGAACCACGACCAACTGCGAACCCCGACTGACGGCCGCTGGTTTCAGCAAGGTTGACCGGGCGGGCAACGTCCGCGTGTTCAGCGTGGTGGCGTTGAGTTGGAGCGTGTCGAAGTGATCCACGACTTGAACGCGGTGGTCGCCGAGAATTTTGGCCGACGGCAACACGGCGACTTCGAGCAGTTGAAAGCTCTGGTAATCCGCCAGCACACGGCCGCCCTGCGCCACCAGCGATTCAGCCAGCGCCCGGTCGGTCACGCGCAGCTTGTGCGGCCCGGCCAGCGCGGTCGTCGCAAAACACACTGCGACCAGCCAAGCCCACGGGCAGGAGATTTTTTTAAGCGTCATATGATCGAGCACAGAGTCTGGCCCCGGGGCGGACCAGTCGCCGTTTCTACATCGGCAACCCGCCACCACTTGTTAACCTTAGAATAACCGCCACCAACTTTGCATGTAGTGCCGGCGCTGTGCGCCGATTCGTCGAGCCACAGGCTCGACGCTACATCAAATTGACAACCCCTGGAATTACTCCCCCCATCGCCGCCAGACATTGTTGCAACGAGTGCAGCACCAAGTCCGGCCAACCGCCCAGCAAAAAAACCAACCCAGCCAGCACGACCAGCACAACTTGACTGAGCAGCGACACCTTGAAAATACCCGCGTCGTTAGCCGCCGGCACCACGTAGATTTGCTTCAGCACTTTGAGGTAGTAGTAAAATGACACCGCGCTCATCGCGATGGCCAGAATGACCAGCCACAGCAAGCCCAGCCCGGTTCCACCGGCTTTCAACACCGAGGCGAACAGGAAAAATTTTCCAAAGAAACCCACGAGCGGCGGAATCCCCGCCAACGACAACATGAAAATCATCATGCAAAACGCCACCACCGGCGCACGTCTGCTCAACCCCGCGAAGCTCGCCAGCTTGTCGTCCCCTGCCCCGGCCTCCACCACCGCCACCACGCCAAACGCACCGATGGTCGTCAGCCCGTAGGTCACGGCGTAAAAAATCAGCGCCGCCACGGCTTGCTTGTCATGCGCCAAGACGCCCAGCAACATGTAGCCCGCGTGCGCAATCGCCGAATACGCGAGCAGACGTTTCACGCTGCTTTGCACGATGGCGACGAGGTTGCCAAGAATCATAGAAAGCGCCGCGCCCACCGCCAGCACCGGTACCCAGCCCGCCGAAAACCCGTGATATGCCGCGCTGCCTTCCGCGCCGGCAAAACCGATCATCATCACCTTGGCGGCGATGAAAAAACTCGCGACCTTCGAGCCGGACGCGATGAACGCGGCGCTGGGCGTCGGCGCACCTTCGTAGGCATCCGGTGCCCAGAGATGAAACGGCACGGCGGCAACTTTGAAGCCAAAGCCGATCACGGTCATCACGATGGCGACCACCAGCAGCGGATCAATCCCTTGGCCAGCGAGCGCTGCGGCAATGCCGTGCAGATTGGTGGAGCCGCTCAAACCGTAGATGAAACTTAACCCAAACAACATGAACGCCGCCGACATGCCGCCGAACAAAAAGTATTTCAGCGCCGCTTCCGCCGACTTGATGTTGTGCTTGTTGAAGGCCGTCAGGATGTAGAGCGACAAGCTCGTCAACTCCAGCGAGACAAAGATCATCAGAATATCCTCGGCGCTGACCAGGAACATCATGCCCGCCGTTGCCAGCAGAATCAGGGCGAGATATTCGCCGACGTGGTCGGTGAACGTGGAATCCATTGAAATCAAGATCGTGAAGATCGTCAGCACCAGCAAAGCGATCTTGATGAACTGGGTAAGCGAATCCATCACCAACATGCCGCCCAGCGACCCGACGGTTTCGGGCATGATGACCATCCACGTGATCGCCGCCGCGCAACCCACGCACGCGATCATTCCACCGATGACGAAGCGCAGCCGCGTCTCCAATTCGCGCATCGAGGTCAGGTCAATCGCCAGCACCGCCAGCGCGGTGAGCACCACGATGGTTTCCGGCACGGCGCAACGCAGCAGTTCGAGGTAGTTCACTGCGCGCCTCCCTTCCGCAGCCAGTCGAACAAGGGCGAATTAAAACTTGGCACAATCACATCCAGCAGCAGGCGCGGGAAAAGTCCGATGAGCAGCGACACGCCAATCAACATCACCGCGCCAATCCGTTCGGAAACCGAAATGGGTTCCATCGGAGCGCCGGTCTCCAACCCGGCGTGTTCCTCATCATGCGATTCATCGGTGGACTTGCTCTCTCCAAAAAACGCCTTCTGCAAAACGCGCAACGTGTAAGCCACGCCAATCAAAATGCCGACGCCCGAAATCACCGCCAACGTCGGAAACGCCTTCCACGCACCGATGATCACCTGCAGCTCCGCCACAAATCCGCTGAAGCCCGGCAAGCCCATCGAAGCCACGCTCGCAATCACGAATGTCACCGCTGCAAATGGAATCGCCTTCGCCAGCCCCATGCCTTCGAGCTTGGAAAGTTCGCGGGTGTGCGTGCGTTCATAAACCATTCGTCCAACCACAGCGAACAG
>JANYDP010000370.1 GCA_025363535.1 Verrucomicrobiota bacterium
AGGCCGAGGCGATGCGCGATGTCCATGACTTCGAGCCAGTCGCTGCTCATGGCTTTGAGCGGTGAAATGCGCTGGCGCACGCGGTCCACGAGAATTTCCCCACCGCCGCCGGGAATTGAGCCAAGTCCGGCCTTCACAAAATCGCCGATGATTTTTTCCAACGGCTCGTTGAACACCTCGCGGAAATGAATGAACTCGCTCGGACTGAAACCGTGGACGTTGACCTGCGGAAATTTGTTTTTGATGTGCGAGAGCAGATCGAGATACCACTGCTTCGTCAGCTTGGGATGATGTCCGCCCTGCATCAAAATCTGCGTGCCGCCAAGCGCGATGGTTTCCTCGATTTTCTGATCAATCTCGTCGAGCGAAATGACGTAGGAATCGTCGTCCTTCTCCGTGCGATAGAACGCGCAGAACTTGCAATAGACGTTGCAAAAATTGGTGTAATTGATGTTGCGGTCGATGATGTAAGTGACGATTTCGTTGCCGCGCCCGTCGTAGGAATTCTTTCGCGCAAGCTGTCGGCGATGATCGGCGAGCGCGCCGAGTTCTTCGAGCGGCAGCTTGTAAAGCCGCAAGGCTTCAGCGGCATTGATACGCTGACCATTCCAAACTTTCTGGAGCAATTCGTCGAGTGACGCGTCGTAAATCACGCAAGCAAATTAGCTGGGTTTTACTGCCGAAACAAGCGGCGACTCAGGATCTAAATTTTCTCTGAACTTAATTCCTCCGACGATCATTCCCCGTGACAAATTCACCCGAGACCAAAGCCGTCAGTGGAATGATTGTCAGGGGAATAAAAAACGTGCCAAGCCGCCGGATTCATGCTTCCCTTTTCCGCTCATGAACATTCAAGTGGCGGTTTTGTGCGACGCGGCGACCGACGACAACGGCAAACTCAATTTGCTCGGCGCGTTCGACACGATCTACACCCAGCAGCTCCCCGCCGTGCATCCGCAATGTTCCATCGCGCTGCGTCTCACGTTCGCCAATGAAGACGAGGGCGCGCGCAAGCTCCGCCTGAGTTTCGTGGATGCCGACGGCCACTCCATCATGCCAGGCATTGACATTCCGGTGGAGGTTTCGCTGCCGGGCGATTCGCATTTTGGCACCCGCAACTTCATCGTGAACATCCAGCAGTTGAAGTTCGAGCAGCCCGGCCTCTACTCGATTGACATCGCGCTCGACGAAAAGACGCACGCGAGCATTCCGCTGCTCGTGAAGCATAATCCGCCGCCGGCGGCGTGATTTTGAAACGTGAAGGCGAACGACCGAAATTTGTTCGCCGCCCGCGTCGGAGTTGGTTAAGTTGCCCACGTGCTTGGAAACATTGATTCAAAAATGGTTTCGTCCGCGCCGGCTTCGACCGGAACTTTTTCCCATCGCCGCTGTTACCTTTCCCCACTGACATGACTCCCACCGCTTCCCCCCGCGACATTTACGAGAAGATCGCCGCCAACATCGCGCGCGTCATCCAGGGTCAGATTCCGGCGACACGCATGTTGCTCGCCGCGCGGGCCAGCGGCGGCCATGTGCTGCTCGAGGATTTTCCTGGCACCGGCAAGACCACGCTGGCCAAAGCCCTCGCGCGCTCGCTCGACGCGAAGTTCAAGCGTGTCCAGTTCACGCCGGATTTGCTGCCGTCGGACATTCTCGGCGTCTCGGTTTTCAACCAGGGTGACCAGCAGTTTCATTTTCACGAAGGCCCGGTGTTCACCAACGTTCTGCTCGCGGACGAAATCAACCGCGCCTCGCCGCGCACCCAGTCGGCGCTGCTCGAAGCGATGGGCGAATGTCAGGTGAGCGTGGACGGCGAGCGGCGCGATTTGCCGGGAATGTTCTTCGTGATCGCCACGGAAAATCCGGTGGAGTTTCGTGGCACGTATCCGCTGCCCGAAGCGCAGATGGATCGGTTCGCGATGCAGTTCACACTCGGCTACGTGTCGCCTGCCGAGGAAGTCGCCGTGCTGACGGCGCAGCAGCACAATCATCCGCTCGACGAACTGAAGCCCTGCGTCACGCTGGCCGACGTGCTGGCGTTGCGGCACGCGGCGGACAGCATCCGCATCAGCGAGGAATTGAAACGCTACGTGGTGGATATCGTCGCCGCGACGCGCACCGCCGCCGGCGTGCAGCTCGGTGCCAGTCCGCGCGCGTCCATCGCGCTGATGAAAGCCGCGCAGGCGCTGGCGTTTTTTGACGGACAGGAATTTGTGACGCCGGAAAACATCCGGGAGCTGGCCGTGCCGGTGATCGCGCACCGGCTGGTGATGGAGCCGCAGGCGCGTTTCTCCGGCGTGACGGCGCGCGGCGTGGTCGCGGAGATCGTCAAAAAACTCAAGGTGCCGGCGTAGCCCCGCAGCGCGCCCGACTGGCCAGCCCATGGTAACGATCATCCAGCAACCCACGTTGTCATTCGGACGGTTCCGCCAGATTTACGAGTTTGATCTGCCCGCCAACAACCCCAATCTGCTGCCGCGGGTTTTGAATTTCTACAAGCCCAGGAAGGTCCGGGGTTTGATCCTTGACGTGGAGGAGGTGCGTTTTTCCCGGGGCGGCCGGCTGCGGGCGCTGCTGATTCCGAACGAGCTGAACCTGAAGCAGGCGGCCGTCATCACCGCCGTGGCCAACGGTTCCGGCTGGCGTTTGCGCTGCGAATACAAGTGTACGCCCTCCGTGTTTTGCACGCTGCGCTTCGGCCCGAGCCAGTTATGGAAAGAGGTCCGGCAGCTCGAAGGCTTCTTGACGGGTTCTTCGGTGATGGACAGCAGCCGGCCGCCGGGATCCAGCGGGATTGCTATTCTGCCCCTCTTCAAATTTCTCTACCGCCTCTTCCGGCTGTTCTCCTGGCTGCATTATCACAGCCGCCGGCGGCTCACGGCCGCCGGCGTGCTGGTGCTGTGTTCCCTGGTGGCGGCGGCGGCGATGGGCCTGGACACGGATGGCACCGTGACGTACCAGGCGCTGGCACCGCTCTTTTTCCTGCTGTTCATCGCCGCCGCCAGTAGTTGGTTTTTTCGCGCGACTTTTTCCGCAACCCGGGTGCTGCCGCGCTTCGGCACGGTGGGCCAGGCTTTCACTTATCAAGTGCAGGTGCGAAATCTCACAAAGAAAAACCAGGTGGGGCTGACGCTGATCGAGAACCTGGCCGACCCGCGCCCGCCGTTCGAGGAATGGCTCGCCGCGCAGCTCGCGGATGAGCGGCGCGTGCGCTCCTTCAAGTTCAACCAGCGCACCAACCGCGCGTTCCAGCAGGCGACGGTGAAGGAAGCTCTGTTGCCGCCGCTGGCGCCCGGCGGCGCGGCGGAGACGCGGGTGGAATTGACGCCACTGCGCCGGGGCGTCATCCGTTTCACCGGCGTCACCTTCGCGCGGCCCGATCCGTTGGGTTTGATTCGTGCGTTCGTCACGACCCCGGTCGCGCAGTCCGTGCTGGTGCTGCCCCGGCGTTATCTCCTGCCCCGGCTCCAACTGCCCGGCACTGAAAAATACCAGTCGGGCGGCGTGGCGATGGCGGCCAATGTCGGGCGCAGCGACGAATTCGTGTCGCTCCGTGATTACCGGCGGGGCGATCCCGTGCGGCATATTCACTGGCGCAGTTGGGCGAAGACGGGCAAGCCCATTGTGAAAGAATTCGAGGACGATTATTTCACGCGGCATGCGCTGGTGCTGGACACTTTTACGGATGATCCGCGCGGCGTGGTGTTCGAGGAGGCGGTGTCGGTGGCCGCCTCGTTTGCCTGCACCATTCAAACGCAGGAATCATTGCTGGACCTGCTGTTCGTGGGGCCGCAGGCGTACTCGTTCACGAGCGGGCGCGGGCTGGCTCATGCCGATCAAATGCTGGAAATCCTTGCGGCGGTGCGGGCGATGCCGCGCCAGCCATTCGCGTCACTGGAGCGGCTGGTGCTGGATCATGCCGTGATGGTCAGCGGTTGCATTTTTGTGCTGCTGGCTTGGGATGCGGAGCGGCAAGAGCTGGTGCGACAATTGAAAATGCTGGGCGTGCCGGTGCTGGTGATTGTGGTGGTGGAAGCGGGCGGGGACACGGCGCTGGCCCCCGGCCCGATGCGGGATGCGCCGGGGAAATTTCATGTGCTCGAGGTGGGCAAAATTGAGGAAGGACTGGGCCGGCTATGAACCAACATCGAACATCGAACATCGAACGCTCAATGAAGCGGGTCCGTGCCGCGAGTTCGTTCGGCGTTGGACGTTCAATGTTCGATGTTCGATGTTTCCAACTGCATGAAACCGCCGCCGTTATTGCTCGCCGCCGCGCTCCTGTTCTGGGGCTGGCAGACGGACTTTTTCCTGGTGAGCCTGCTGCTGGCGTTGATCCTGGAAAGCGCCCGCGTGACTAAGGCGCGCTGGGAGTTTTCGGACGACGACTTCGCGCGGCTGTGGACCTTCTGCACGCTGCTGTTTCTCGGCACGGCGGTTTACGCGTTCACGGCTAACGAGGGGCCGTCACACTACCTGAGTTTCTTTGAGAATCCCACCCCGTCGAACACCAGCGGCGTGGGCAATGCGAGCGCGCAGGCGGCCGCCGCTTTTTTCCGCTGGCTGCCGATTACCTTTTTCCTGTTCGTGGCGGCGCAGACCTTCAGCCCGCGCGAGCTGATTCCGCTGAACACGATTGACCTGATCATGCGCCTGCGGTGGAAGCGCGACGCCCGCCTCGGCCGGCCGCTGCCGCCGCCGCGCGGGGTGAACGTCGCTTTTCCCTATTTTGCCATCTGCCTGTTTTCGGCGAGCATCCATGAACCGCAGCCCAACACGGAATATTTCTGGGGCGTCTGCGCACTGCTGGTGTGGGCGTTGTGGACGCAGCGTTCCGTCCGTTTCGGAAGTGTCATCTGGGCGGGCGCGCTGCTGCTGACCGTGGGACTCGGCTTCGGCGGACAGTATGGCATCATCCAGTTGACCGGCTATTTTGGCCGGATGAATCCGCAGTGGCTGTCACAATTTCTGCACCGGCAAAAGGACCAGTCCCAAAGCCGGACGGCGATCGGGAGCATCGGTCAGTTGAAGCTGTCGGGCAAAATTGTCATCCGCGTCGAACCCCGGATCGGAGCACCTCCGGAGTATTTGCGCGAAGCCAGTTATCGCCAGTATCGCCAGCCGGTCTGGCTCGCCGGCCGGTCGCGTGAGGATTTTGATCCCGTGACGCCCGATGCCAGCACTTCGACCTGGCGGCTAATTCCTGGAAAAACCAATTCGGCCGCCGTCCAGATCGGGTGTTATCTCGAAGGCAACAGCGCGCTGCTGCCCTTGCCCGAAACCTGCGGCCAGATTGAAAACCTCCAGGCCTACAGCATGCGCAAAAATTCCGCCGGCTCCGTGCGCGTGGAGGGGCCGGGGGTGTTGGAGTTCGATGCTCTCTACGGGCCGGGGGCGATGATTGATTCCCCGGCGGACGGATCGGATATGAACGTGCCCGACAATGAAATGGCGGCTCTCGACCAGGTCATTTCCGAAATGCACTTCACCAACACCAACAGCTTGGCGGCCCGGCTGCGGGTGGTGAACAATTTTTTCCAGGACAAATTCACCTACACGCTCTGGCAGCCGCGTCGCCAGGCCGCCAGCACCAACGAAACCGCGCTGGGCCGCTTCCTCCTGCAAACCCGCGCCGGCCACTGCGAATATTTCGCCACGGCCACCGTGCTGCTGTTGCGTCAGTTGAAAATCCCCGCCCGCTATGCCGTCGGCTTTTCCGTGCATGAAAAATCCGGCGCTGGCTACGTCGTGCGCCTGCGCGACGCCCACGCATGGTGCCTGGTCTATAACCCGGCCACGGACACCTGGCAGGATTTTGACACGACGCCGGCCTCGTGGGTGGCGGAGGAAACCCGCCACCGGTCCACGTTCGAGTGGGCGGGCGATGTCTGGGCGTGGCTCAAATTTCAATTTATCAAATTCAGCTACGGCCAGACGCACCTGCGAAAATACCTGCTCATGGGGCTGGGACCGGTGCTGTTGCTGCTGCTCGGGCAAATTTTGTTCCGGCAAAAGCGCGCCCGCCGCCGCGCGCCCGGCCCAACTCCGGTTCCCGTTATCTGGCCCGGCCTGGATTCGGAATTTTATCAGATCGAAAAAAAACTCTCCGCGCGCTGCGGGCCGCGCCAGCCCAACGAACCGCTGGCCGGCTGGCTCGAACGGGCCACGACCGCGCCGGGTTTGCAGAAATTGCGACCGCCCCTGCGAGAACTGTTGCGCCTGCATTACCGCTGCCGCTTTGATCCGCCGGGTTTGAGCGCGGAAGATCGTGCGGCGCTGCGGCGCGGGGTCGGGCGGCTGTTGGAGACATTGGGGGAAAATTAACGCGAACGCCGAAGCTGCGGCGTTGCAACTTGCCGGTCGGCTTGCGAAATCGCAATCAGTTCACCCGGTCGGCAATCTGAAAACGGAACATCCGCTGCTTCATCCACCGTACCGCCAGCAGATCATAGAACGAGGCGAACAGGCGGTTCCACACGCCGTAATGCGCCGCGCCCGCCGTGCGCGGATTGTGCCGAATCGGAATTTCCGTGACGGTGAAACCCTCGATCTTGAACAGCGTCGGCAGAAACCGGTGCATGCCCTTAAAAAATTTCAAGTCCGCCACGCACTCGCGTTTGAACGCGCGAAAGCAGCAGCCGGCGTCGGTGATCGTCTCGCCAGAAAGTTTGTTCCGCACCCAGTTCGCGATGCGCGACGAGGCGATGCGGACGAAGCCGTCGCCCTGGCCCCGGGCCGCCACGCGCGAGCCGCAGACGCAGTCGAACTGTTTCAACGCCTCGACAAACTGCGGCAGATCGCGCGGATCATTTTGTAGATCGGCATCGAGCGTGACGATGAACCGGCCGCGCGCGGCCTTCATGCCCGCCCACATGGCGGCGCTTTGCCCGGCGTTTTTGGCGAACCGCAAACCCCGGATGCGCGCGTCCGCCGCCGCTAGCTCCCGGAGCAGCGGCCAGGTGGCGTCCGTGCTGCAATCATCGGCCAGGACAATTTCGTAAGTGCGCGCGAGCGGCTCGACGGCCGCGCGGATGGCGGCGACCAGCGGGCGGAGGTTGTCCTGCTCATTGTGGCAGGGGATCACGAAGCTCAGTTCGATGAAGGTCGGTTCGGCGCTCAAGGTGGGGATACTTTTTAGAAATCACCCCGGAGCAGCAAGCGAAAAGGAACCTGTGCCCGGACCGGTGCCGGTGGGATTATTTTTTCAACGTCTGCTTTACGAGCAGGTCGGCGATCAGTTTCTTGTCCTGGCCGCGGCGTTTGAAAGTCATCACTCCCCACGCATTGCCCAGCACACTGCCGAGGCTCGTGGGCACATGCCAGAGCCAGCGCGGGTCACGGTCACGAACCAGGCCGCGCAGCGTGTGCCAGAGCGGGCCAACGAAGGTGACGCAATAAACCCCCGCCAGCCAGAGCGGCACGGGCGGGCTTTCCTTCATCCAGTTCACCGGCATCTCCTGTTGCACGCGGAGAAAATGCACCGTGGCGCGGCGGCGTTTTTTTACGAAGCCCCACAGGGTTTGCACGTAATAATGATGTACGCCGCGGCCGGTGATCCGCAGCCATTCGCGCTTCCCGTTTTTCATCAGGAACAGCGCGACGTGCGTGTCCTGGAATTTTTCGTTGGCCTGCACAGATTGCAAATCCGAGCGGCGGTACACAAAACCGTTTGCGCCGAGTGGATAGGAATACGTTCCGTCGGGGAGGATCCAGCGCTCGGTTTCGCCGGCGCGCGCGATCAGTTTTGGATTGGCGCTCATGATCCAGCAGGTGGGGTCGCTGATGTGCAGCCGATGCGTGATGTAGGCGCAGAACGAACTCATCTTGGGCGACGGCAGATAATAACCCTCCACGCCGAACGCTTGAGGATTCGCGGCGAGCGCTTTTATCGCCAGCTCAATGTAGTCGGGATGCGTGATCTCATTGTCGGCGTCCACGAAGACGATGTAATCGCCGGTGGCATGACGCAGCGCGAGACGCTTGCCTTCCTCCATGTTCTTGCCGTTGTCGTCGAGGATGACCGCGCCGTATTTTTTTCCGATCTCGCGCGTGCGGTCGGTCGAGTGCGCGTCGGCCAAAATGATTTCGTAGTACTCGCGCGGATAGGTTTGGCGAGTGATAGAGGAGAGAACGTTGTCCAGCAACGCCTCCGCATTCAGCGTCGGCATGATGAAGCTGACGCGCGGCCAGTGGGTTGATGATTCAGACATTGAGATCCCCTATTTTGAAAGCGGGTGCGGCGCGCAGACATTCACTGGCGGTGGCCAGGTCGCGGACGTAAATGAGATTGCCCTCGGTTTCTTCGCTGGCCTGGGCGAGCTGGCGGTCGAACGGTTCATAGACGCAGGGAATGAATCCGCACGCGCGAATTTCGCGGTGCAACTTCGCCTCGTCAAAACCATAGCGGTTCCCCACGTTGCATTTTTCGGCGATGATCGCGTGGAGTCCGGGCTGCTTCAACGTCTGCCTCGCGCCGCCGAAAACTTCCGTCTCAAAACCCTCGACATCCACCTTGATCAGCGCGGGCGGATTTCCAGCTAACTCCTGGTCGAGGGCAATCATTTTGACCGTCACCGATTCCCCGGCGCCGCCATTGGTGGCCACAAAATTTTCCGTGCCCAACCCGACGCTGAATTGGGCGGTGCCCTCGGTGCGTCCCGCCGCCGCGTTGACGGCTTGGACGCGGTCGTTGAGACTGTTGAGTCCGATATTGCGCTTGAGCATTTGGAACGTGTCCGGGCTGGCTTCAAACGCCATGACCGTTGCGCCCACCACGCCGGCGGCCAGGACGGTGAACGCGCCCACGTTCGCGCCGACATCCACGAAGCGATCATTGGCCCGCAGAAAATGCATGACGAACGCCATCGCTTCAAACTCGGGCAGCCCGGGCGTGATGTAATGCGCCGCGCCTTTCATGCGGGGCGAGATCAGGAGCCGCGTGTTATTCGGAAAGGGCACGCAGACTTCTCCGGGAACGAGGCGCGTGGCGACCTGGATGAATCCATATTCCAGCACCGCCTTGAACTTGCGACGCCGGTTCAGCGGATGATCGGCGACGCCTTGCAGCGCCCCCACGATTTTGGTGATTGGATTCATAACAACTAAGCGTGGCAGTATGCGGAAACGGTGGCGGGCGGACAAATAAAAACTAGGCCAGCAACGCGGCGAGCACGTCCGCCACGCTGACCGACGCCATGCAGCGCACGATTTCTTCACGCGAGCCGCGAATCGGGCCGCCGTCGTAACGGTAGAACTCCCGGTTGCGCCCGGCCACGCCGGGATTTTTTATGAGCGTGAACGGCTGATTGAACGGTTCGATGGGAGGGTTCCACGTTGGCGTTTCGATCACGAACTGGCGCGGAACCTTCATCGCTGCCGCCATGTGCATCAACGCCGTGTCCACGCTCAGGAACGCCGAGCAATGCTTCAGGAACGCGGCGGCCTGCCGGAGGTTTTTGGTCGGTGCCATAGCAACGTGCCGCAGTCCGGGTTGCGCGAGAATAACTTCATGATCAGCTTTTTCGTCCGGCCCGCCCAACAGCAGGATGGAAAGTTCCGGGCGCGTGGCCAGCAACTGGCGAAACAGCGCCAGATAATTTTCCAGCGGCCATCGGCGCAGGGCGAGGTTTTTGGTACCGCCGGAACCGATGTGAACGCCGAGCAGCGTGCGACCGAGGATTTTTTTTTCGGTGAAGAATTGTTCCGCGATTTCCGTTTCGCAAGGTTTTGGAAAAATTTCGTAGTCGTGCTGCGCCAAAACGGGCTTCGCGCCAACCAGGCCGAGGAGCGCGAGGTTGTTGTGGATTGCGTGGCGGGTGTAGTCCTGCGGCAGGGAGCGGTTGACGAGGAGTTTGTCCAGCGGGCCGGAACATTCGTACTCGTGGCTGGCGCGGAGCGGGGCGCCGACGATGCGAGAAATGACGCGGTAGTGAATCCGGCTTTGCGGATGGGTGTTAAAAGAGATATCGTAACGCTCGCGGCGCAACTGTTGGAGAAATTTCAGCGAAGCAAATTTCCCGGCGGACATCAGATCGCGCTGATGCACCGTGTTGACGTGGGGGTTTCCGTCGAGCAATTCCTTGGCGGCGCGCCAGCGGACGAGCACGTCAATCTGCGCGGCGGGAAAATTGGCGCGCAGCTCATGGATCAGCGGCGTGGCGAACAGGGTGTCGCCATTGCCAGCAAGGGAGATGACCAGGAGTTTCATGCGCCGGGTCCGCCGTTCACAGCCGCATGATCTTGTTGAGCAAACCGGTGGTGGATTTGCCGGGCACGAATGGAATCAGGACGATATTTCCACCCGCCTGCTCGACGATGCGGCGTTCTTCCTGGTTCAAAGTTTCTAAAGTGTAATCGCCGCCCTTGACGTAAATGTCCGGCTGCGCGGCGGCTAGAAAAGTCGTGGCAGCCTTGCTGTCAAAGATGCAAACCCCGTCCACGCTGGCCAGCGCGGCAAGGACGGCGGCGCGGTCGTATTCCACGTTCACCGGGCGATCCGCACCCTTCAATTGGCGCACGGCGTCGTCGCTGTTTACACCGATGAGGAGGGCATCACCCCGGTTGCGCGCAGTTTCGAGGTAGGTGACATGGCCAAGATGCAAGAGGTCGAAGCAGCCGTTCGTCACGACGAGCTTTTTGCCGGTGGCGCGAAAAGCGGCCCGCCAGGCGGGGAGTTTGTCCCAGGGAATGATGTTGTCGCGGAAATTCACGCGGCGCATTTTGAACCAACTTTTCCGGAGTTGGCAATGATTATGAAAACCCAGTGTGAGAGGGACGTGCCCTACCTTTCTGCACAGTTGATGCTCATCATGCCGCCGAGAAAGTTGATGATGCGGACATTTTGAAAACCGAGTTCGCGCATCTTCTCGGCGACGCCGCGCTGCGCGGGATAATGCTGGAGCGATTCGAGGATGTAGGCGTAGGCCGCCGGGTTGCCGCAGAAAATCCGGCCCAGCAACGGGACGAAACAGCGCAGGTAGCCGAAATAAATCGCGCGCCACCAGCGGTTGTCCGGCTTGCCGAAATCCAGGACGAGCAGGCGTCCGCCGGGTTTGGCCACGCGCTGCATTTCGCGGAGGCCAGTGTCGAGGCTGGCCAGATTGCGCAGGCCGTAGCCGACGGTGACGATGTCGAAAGAGTTGTCAGGGAAGGGGATTTTCTGCGCGTCGCCCTGGAGGAATTTTACGTTTTGAATTTTGAATTTTGAATTTTTCCGACGGGCGATTTCCAACATGGGTTCGCTGAAATCCAAGCCGGCCACCTCCGCGCCGCGTTGGGCGAGGGCGAGGGCGATGTCGCCGGTGCCGCAGCACAAATCCAGGGCGCGCGTGCCGGGTCGGGGATCGGCGAGCTGGAGCAACCGCCATTTCCAAAAGCGGTGCAGGCCGAAACTTTGCACGTCGTTGATCAGGTCGTAGCGCGCCGCGATGCCGGCGAACAGGTCGTTGACCCGCGCCGCGCGCTGACTGCCCGGTTCGTAGAATGAGTTCGCCATGCGGCGCCGCGCCGATTTCAGCCGGCCGCAGCGGGGGCGGAGTGTGTGTCAATTTTACGGACGAGGCGATACAATTTGGGACAGCGGTTCACGGGGCAGTCGGAAAGGGCACGGGTTTCCAGCGCGAAAACTTATGGCTCATCTTTTGCTCAAACGAGCCGATGGCAGCAGCAGCAGCCCGAGCGCGCAAAATGTATGAATAAAAAAATTGTTTTAGTGGTGGACGACAACGCGGTGATTTTGAAAACCCTGTCGCTCGCCCTGCAGAAATATGACTTTGATGTGGTCACGGCGCTGGACGGGTCGGAGGCCGTGGGTGCGGTGCGGCGCGAAAAGCCCGATATTATTGTGCTGGATCTGAGTTTTCCGCCGTCGTTCGGTGCGGTGGAATGGGATGGTTTCCGCATCATGCAATGGCTGCGGCGGATCGAGGAGGCGAAGAACGTGCCGTTCATCATCATCACCGGCGGCGAGGCGGCGAAATACAAAGAGCGTTCGTTGAAGGAAGGTGCCGCCGCCTTTTTTCAGAAGCCGGTCAACAATGAGGAGTTGTTGGCGGTGATCCAGAGGCTGCTGCCGGTTGCCGCCCCGCAAGCACCGGTGCCGGCTTGAGCGGGGCTTCAGGCCGCCGGATTTTTCAGGGGTTTCCGGGCAATCGTTTCAGCCGGAAATTGCGATACTCGATCTTCATCGGCGGGCCGACATGAACCTGCACGCCGAGCAGGCCGTCAAATTTCCGGTTCGCCGTGTCTTCGTCCACCACCACGCTCATCACGCGGCCGTTCAAAATGTGCGTCATCGTGTTGCCGGTGACGATGAGGTGGTATTCGTTCCAGTCTTCATTCTTGATCGCTGCGAGCAGTTCATTCGTGGAGCCGAGCGTGCCGATGATCTGGGGCAGTTGATCGTTCACCGGCCGCGTGACCTGGCCGCGTAGCGCGAGAAACGTCCGGCCCTTCTCCTCGTAATTCTGCCCGGTGTACTGGTTGCGGCCGTCAATGTCCGCCTGGTAACCGCGCATGGCCCACGGCCCGTTGGTGGCCATGGTGCTGCGATAATTGATGCCGCTGTTGCCCTGCGCTGAAACGCGATATTCGACCTTCAGTTCAAAATCCCGCGTCTCGCCGCCGTGCCAGACGATGAAGGAATTCACCTTGAGCAGCTTGTCCGCCGTCACTTCGCCCACGAGACAGCCGTTCTCGACGCGCCAGTAGTTCGTGTCGCCCCGCCAGTCGCCGAGCGATTGGCCGTCGAAGATGCGCACGAAGCCGGACTCGTCGTTGGTGGCCACGGGAAAACCGCGCTGCTGGGCCTGGCTCGCCATCGAGCTGCAAAATAAAACTCCGCACAGGGCGGTGAGGCGAAAAATAAAAGGGCGGGTCGTCATAGGGTTTGCCCAAGTCTGATTTGTGCCGGCGGCACCGTCAATCTTTTGCCGCGGGGTCGGGGTCGGGCAAATTTGTTTGCGTGCGTGGCGTCCGACTTTGCTATGCTGAAGGCCACATTGTGCGTATCGGTTCACTCAACCTGGCCTCCAACCTGTTTCTCTCGCCGCTGGCGGGCTACACGAACCTGCCGTTTCGCCTGGTCGTCCGGGAAATTGGCGGCACCGGATTATGCACGACCGACCTGGTCAACGCGCGGTCGTTGCTCGAAAAAAATCCCAAAGCCTTCAAGCTGATCGAAACCCGGCCCGCCGACGCGCCGCTGGCCGTGCAGTTGTTCGGCAGCGTGCCGGAAGAAATGCGCGACGCGGCGGTCATCCTGGAATCGCTCGGGGTCGCGTCGGTGGACATCAACATGGGCTGTCCCGTGAAGAAGGTGTGCAAGGTGGGCGGCGGTTCGGCGATGATGACGGAACTCGACAAGACTGCGGCGTTGGTGCGCGGCATGGTCAACGCCGTGAAAATTCCCGTCACGGCGAAGATGCGGCTCGGCTGGGATGATGACAATTTGACCGCGCCGGATCTGGCCCGAACGTTGGAAGATGTCGGTGTGGCGGCGATTTTTGTGCATGGCCGCACGCGGGAGCAGGGTTTCGGCGGCACGGTGAATCTGGCGGGCATCCGCAAAGTGGCGGAAGCGGTGAAGACGATTCCAGTCATCGGCAACGGCGACGTCGTCACGCCGCAAGCCGCCAAAAAAATGCTGGAGGAAACCGGCTGCGCGGGCGTGAGCATCGGGCGCGGTGCGTTTTACAACCCGTGGATTTTCCGGCACACGCTACAGTATTTGAAGACGCCGGAACTCCCGCCCGAACCGCCTTTCACCGAGCGCGTGCGCGTGCTGTGCCGGCACCTGGATTTGATGGTGGAGATTTTCGGCGAGGAGCTGGGCTGCCGGATGTTCCGCAAAGTCGCGCCGTGGTATTCCAAGCGGTTCGGCCCGTGTCACGAGTTCAACAAGCACGTCGTGAAAGTTTCCACGCGCGCGCAGTTTCTGGAAATTTTGAAAAACTACATCGCCTGGCGGCGGCAGTTTTTGGACGACTGCGGAGAACTTCAACCGCGCTTCCAACTGCCGCCGATGGTGGCGTCCTTCATGCAAGAGCCGGCGGTGGCGCAACGTCAGCACATCCCGGTACCCCAGGGGCCGGTGGAGGTTTGGTGACGCGAATCAGTTCTCGCCCTTCAAACGAAAGAACAGCGTCGGCGCGGCGGAGTTTACAATCGCCACATTGACGGGTGTAAAAAAGCCCGTGACGAGCGGACCCCAGTCGGCGAGATTTTCCGAAGATTCCAACGTCCAATCCCACGGCACGGTGTAGGGCGTGGAGACGACGAGCGCGTTGGCCAGCGCGTTGGTCGCCGGTGCCTGGATCTGCAGGGGGATGTCTTCAAACCAACTGTTCAAGCGAAAGAACAAGGCGGGCTTTTCCGTGGCGACGACGGTCACGTTCACCGCCGCCTCGGTGCCGGTGGCGAGCGTGCGCCAGGATTTCAAGTCCGGCGATGCTTCCACCGTCCAGACCGCCGGCACGGGGCCGGTGGCGGTGAGGGCAAAGACATTGGGAAAGCCCGGTGCGGGCAGTTGCTCCAAGGACAACATTACCGGGGGGGTGGCCACCACCACGGGTTCGAGGTGGTAGGAGGCTTCCACCGAAGGGGCGCTCTCCTGGCCGGTGCTGTCATACGCGGCGACGGCAAAATAGTAGGTCGCATCTGCCAGCAATCCGCCCAGGTCAAATGAACTGGTTGGCCCCACATACACCCAGTTGTCGTAGTAACCGCTCACGGTGCCGTAATAAATCCGGTAGCCAGCCACATCGGTGCTGGGGCTGGGCGGCCACGTTAAACTCACTCCGTCCGGGGGGAGAGCGTGTTGAATGGCGGGCGCGGCCGGCGGCGGGACGAGTTTGGGAAGGCTGTACGATATTTCCGGCGTGAGCGCGCTTGACTTGCCGGAACTATCAGTTGCCGCCACCGCGAAATAATAGGTGACGCCATCCGCGAGGCCATGGACATCCACCCGGGTGTCGCTTGCAACGGAAATCACCTGATCGTAAATGCCACTCTGTGTGCCGTAGTAAACCAGGTAGCCGGTTGCCGTCGCGCTGGGGCTGGGGTTCCAGCCCAGGGTCGCCGCATGGTCGGGAAGGGTTTGCAGGACAAACGGAGATCCGGGCGGCGGCGCAAGGCCGGTCACACTGTACGCCGCCTCATTGGACGGCTCGCTTTCCTGGCCGGAACTGTTGAAGGCCGTGACCACGAAATAGTAAGTCCGCCCGTCTTGCAACCTATCCACGTTCAATTCTGTCGCGGTCACGCCGGCAACCATCACTGAATAATTCCCGCTGTCCGACCCGTAATACACGTTGTAACCCACGACCTCGGGACTGGAACTGGCCACCCACGCCAGGTGTACACTTTGACCGGCAATCGTGCGGGCGGGAAAACACCCGAGGAAGATGGCGGAAAACAAATTAAGTAGAACTACGTATTTCGCGAACATGAAACGGAAACAGTTAAAAAATCATCGGCGGGGTGGGGTTTGCGGATCAGCTTTCCAGACGCGCTCCGGACCTAGTCGGGCCTCCAAGAAACGAAAGCACCCGCTCCGTTATTATCGGAATTGAATCCGACCCGGGAGCGAACGCAACTGACCTGTTAAAGCCTGCCAACACGACTGGCTACTCAACCCGAGTCAGCCGTCCAGTGCAAGCCAATAAAATATTATTTGCGGTTGTCGTGTGCATTTTGAAGGTACCCCCGATTAGTGATTCCAGAGAGTATCCCAATGACCGTTTTGGCGTGCTTCGATCAAGGCGCACAGGTGCCGCAAGCCCAGTGGGGCCCAGGATTGGCCGCTGCGTTTGAACCGGCCTTG
>JANYDP010000423.1 GCA_025363535.1 Verrucomicrobiota bacterium
CGCAGTTGCCGGTCGTGGTGACGTAGATGTCGCCAACGCCGAGCGTGCTTTCAATCGTGTTGACCTCGAAACCTTCCATCGCAGCTTGGAGCGCATTGATGGGATCAATCTCGGTGACGACGACGCGCGAACCGTAAGCGCGGAGTGAATGGGCGCAGCCTTTACCGACATCACCGTAACCGCAGACGACGGCGACCTTGCCGGCGAGCATGACGTCGGTGGCGCGCTTGATACCGTCGGCGAGCGATTCGCGGCAGCCGTAGAGGTTGTCGAACTTCGATTTGGTGACGGAGTCGTTCACGTTGATGGCGGGCACGAGCAACTTGCCCGCTTCCTTCATCTGATAGAGGCGATGCACGCCGGTGGTCGTCTCTTCAGAAACGCCGCGCCAATCTTTGACGATCTTCGTCCAGAGGCCGGGCTTCTCGGTCGCGAGGCGGCGGAGCAACGCTTTCACGACGGAGACTTCGTGGCTGTCGCCCTTGGATTCATAGGCCCAGTTGGAACCTTTTTCGAGCTCGTAGCCTTTGTGGATGAGCAGCGTCACATCGCCGCCGTCGTCAACGACGAGTTCCGGGCCTTGGTCGCCGGGAAACAAAATCGCCTTGAGTGTTAGCTCCCAATATTCTTCCAGCGTCTCGCCCTTCCACGCGAACACCGGCGTGCCGGTCGCGGCAATCGCCGCTGCGGCGTGATCCTGCGTGGAAAAAATATTGCAGCTCGCCCAGCGGACATTCGCGCCGAGAGCAACAAGCGTTTCGATGAGCACGGCTGTCTGGATCGTCATGTGCAACGAGCCGGTGATGCGCACGCCTTTGAGCGGTTTGGACTTCGCGTATTTTTTGCGAACGGACATCAAGCCGGGCATTTCGTGTTCGGCCACGGCGAGTTCCTTGCGGCCCCATTCGGCGAGCGAGAAATCGCGGACGATGTAGTCTTTGCCGACGGGCGTTTGGGCGGCGTATTTTGCAAACGTCTCGCTGACTTCAGCGAGAGCGGCGCTGGCTTTGCCGTTGCCGTTCAATTTCACGATGGTTTGACGAGAAGCGGGTAGTTTGATTTTTTGCATAGTTTAAATCGTTGACCGGTTAAATCGCTTTCTTGAGGGCGGCAACCTTGTCGGTCGCTTCCCAGGTGAGGGCTTTGTCGTTCTTGCCGAAGTGACCGTAGTTCGTGGTCTTGCTGTAAATCGGGCGGCGCAGGTTGAGCTGGTCAATGATGTCAGACGGCTGGAAGCTGAACACTTTGTTCACCGCTTTGATGATGCGGTCGTTGGCGACGGTGTTCGTGCCGAAGGTTTCGACGTGGACGCTGACGGGATCAGGATGTCCGATCGCGTAGGCGAACTGAAGTTCGCAACGCGTGGCGAGGCCCGCCGCCACGATGTTCTTTGCGACCCAGCGGCCCATGTAGGCGGCGCTGCGGTCCACCTTTGTCGGATCCTTGCCGGAGAACGCGCCACCGCCGTGACGCCCCATGCCGCCGTAGGTGTCCACGATGATTTTACGGCCGGTCAAACCGGTGTCGCCCTGCGGTCCGCCGACGACGAAACGGCCGGTCGGGTTGATGAGAAATTCCGTCTTCGGCGTGAGCAAATTCTTCGGGAGAACTTTTTTGATGACGTTTTCGATGCAGAATTTTTCAATCTCGGCGTGCTCGACATCCGCCGCGTGCTGCGTGGAGATGACGACATTTGAAATCGCCACCGGCTGGTCGTTTTCATAAACGACGGACACCTGTGATTTCGCATCGGGCCGGAGCCATGCCGCGCCGCCGGCTTTGCGGATGCGCGTGAGTTCGCGGCCGAGACGGTGCGCGAACATGATCGGTGCCGGCATGAGTTCGCGGGTTTCATTACAGGCGTAGCCGAACATCAAGCCCTGGTCGCCGGCGCCTTGCTTCGCGGTCTTCTTGCCCTTGGCCTTCTTGGCGTCCACGCCCTGTGCGATGTCGGGCGACTGCTGGGTCACGATGACGTTGACGAAAACTTTGTCGGCATGGAACACGTCGTCGTCGTTGACGTAGCCGATTTCGCGGATGGCGTCGCGGGCGATCTTGACGAAGTCGAGCTTGGCCTTCGTGGTGATCTCACCGCCGATGATGGCGATGTTGGACTTCACGTAGGTTTCGCAGGCGACGCGGCTGAACTTGTCCTGCGCCAGGCAGGCGTCCAGCACGGCGTCAGAAATGGTGTCGGCGACTTTGTCCGGATGGCCTTCGCCGACGGACTCGGAGGAGAAGATGTAACGGTTGCTCATTATATTTTGCTCAGTGTTTTCGGTAGTCGCCAATGACATATTGACGTATCTGGATAGGATGATATAACACTTTGCAAACGCGTCAAACGGTTTTTTGAAATAGTTGGACGCGTCCGACAAATCAAATATGACCTCCACGCTAAAAGCTCTGCGCGCCTTGTCCGATCAAACGCGGCTGCGCATCGTGTCGTTGCTGGAACGCGACG
>JANYDP010000456.1 GCA_025363535.1 Verrucomicrobiota bacterium
ATCACGGTGAAGAGGCGCACCGGTTTTACAATTTCAACTGGTTCGAGTTTGGCACTGAATGGGTGAAACTCGGGTGGGTGCTTGATCCGCTCACGGCGGTGATGCTCGTGATGGTCACGTTTGTCGGCACGCTGATTTTCATCTATAGCACCGGCTACATGGCGCACGACGAAAACTTCACGCGCTTCTTTACCTTTCTCGCGCTGTTCGCCGGCGGAATGCTCGGCGTCATCATCGCGAACAGCCTGCTGCTGCTGTTCATGAGTTGGGAAATCGTTGGCCTGACCTCCTATCTGTTGATTGGTTTCTGGTATCACAAACCCAGCGCGGCGGCGGCGGCAAAGAAGGCGTTCATCACCACGCGTATCGGCGATGTGGCGTTCCTGCTCGGCATCGTCTGGCTGTATTCGCAAACTGGCACGCTGCTTTTCTATGACAACGGCGCGGGCTGCATGGAACAATCCGCGCTGATAAAACTCGTCGCGCAAACCACCGTCGCGGGCATGACGGTTTCCACCGCAATTGGCTTGCTGATTTTTTGCGGCGCGGTTGGAAAATCCGGCCAGTTCCCGCTGCACGTCTGGCTGCCGGACGCGATGGAAGGCCCGACGCCCGTCAGCGCGCTTATCCACGCGGCGACGATGGTGGCGGCGGGGGTGTTTCTGGTGGCGCGGATTTATCCTTTGATGTCCGTGCATTTGCCCGATGCTGCGACAGAGACCGCCGCGCTCCAAGTGGTGACTTGGATCGGTGCTATCACCGCCGTTTTTGCTGCGTCCATCGCCGTCGCGCAAAACGACATCAAACGCATCCTCGCTTACTCCACGGTTTCGCAACTCGGCTACATGATGATGGGCCTCGGCGTTGGCGGCGTGGCGGTGGGTATGTTCCATCTCATTACCCACGCGTTCTTCAAGGCGCTGCTGTTCATGGGTGCGGGTTCGGTAATTCATGGCTGCCATGAGAAGCAAGACATCCGGCACATGGGCGGCATCCGCAAATTCATGCCCGTGACCTTCGCTACTTACGCCGTCGGCATGTTGGCGCTTTGCGGATTCCCGCTGTTCTTCTCCGGCTTCTGGAGCAAGGATGAAATCCTCCATGCCGCGCACGGTTGGAGCGTTTCCCAGATTCCATTCTACCTCGGCTGCTTTGGCGCGCTGCTCACGGCGTTCTATATGACGCGGCAGGTGGCGTTGGTGTTCTTCGGCAAAAATCGTAGCGGCGTTCGGCAGAACGCCGGTGACTCCCACAAGCATGGAAAACATCAGCCGCTTTCTGCCGAAAGCAGCCACGCGCACACGCCCCACGAATCTCCGCTGGTGATGACCGCGCCGCTCATGATCCTCGCCTTTTTCGCCGTCGCGCTCGGACTGATTGGAACGCCTGCATGGCCGTGGTTTCAGGATTTCCTGGAAGGGCATCACGCTGAATTGAACTTCAGCAAGTTCTTGGAAGGCGGCGTGATTCCGCTGATGATCTTCTCATCGGTGATTGTCCTTGGCAGCATGGCGCTCGGATGGTGGCTCTATGGTCGCAAGCCGATTCAAAAAGCCAGCGAAGTAGATGTTCTCGAAAAGGCGCGCCCGGACATTTACGGGTTGCTTGCCAACAAATTCTACATTGATGAGCTTTACGAAATCACCGTCATCCGCTTCAACGCGTGGTTTGCGCGGGCGTGCGACTTTCTGGATGCCTGGGTTTGGGGCGGCGTGGTGTTGCTCGTTTCATTTCTGACGGTCGGTCTAGGCTGGGTGAACGACTCCTTCGACAAGTTCGTGATTAACCTTGGTTTCGATCAGGGCTGCGAAGGTGTCTCGCGTGGTGGCGGGTTCATGTCACGCCTGCAAGACGGGCAGGTGCAAAACTATCTCCGCCTCATCGGCCTCACCCTGGCGGCGCTGGTGATGTTTCTGATCTGGGGAGGTGCCAAGTGAACGGCCTTCCGCTGCTCACCCTGTTGACGTTCCTGCCGCTGATCGGTGGCTTGATTGTCGTCGGCCTGGGCGAGCAAAAAAAACTCGCGCGCGGACTGGCCTTCACCTTCAGCCTGCTCTCGTTGGCGCTGACGTTCGTGCTTTGGAAAAATTTTAATGCGGCCTCGGGCGAAATGCAGTTCGTCGAACGCCACGAATGGATTCCCTCGCTGGGTGCAAATTATTTTCTTGGGGTGGACGGTCTCGGACTGCTGATGGTATTGCTCACGGCCATCGTGGTGCCGATGGCGATGCTGGCGTCGTGGAAGATGTCAGACCGCACGTCACTTTATTTCTCGCTCATCCTGTTCCTGCAAGCGGGCTTGTTCGGCACATTCACGGCGCTGAACTTTTTTCACTGGTTCATCTTCTGGGAGCTGAGTTTGATCCCGGCGTTCTTCCTCGTGCGGCTCTGGGGCGGCCCGCAGCGTGCCGGGGCTTCCACGCAGTTTTTCATCTATACCATGGTTGGCAGCGTCGCGATGCTGCTGTCGTTCCTGGCAATTTTTCTAGCAACGAGCAAGCCGGGACAGCCAGGCGTACTGGACTTCACCACGTTGGCGACGATGGCCGGCAATGGCGAAATTACCAACGCGCTCTCCACCAACTTCGGCTGGAAATTGTTCGGCCACGCCTTCACCGCTCACCAAATGTGCGGGCTGATCTTCGGCGGCGTGCTGCTCGGGTTTGCAGTGAAAGTTCCGCTGATGCCGTTCCACACTTGGCTGCCCGCGACGTACTCCGAAGCTCCATCCTCCACCACGATGCTGCTCACTGGCGTGATGTCAAAAATGGGCGTTTATGGATTCCTCCGCATCCTCCTGCCAATCTTCCCGGAGCAAATGCATTGGCTGCGCACGCCGCTGCTGGTGCTCGCGGTCGTGACGATTGTGTTCTCCGCCTGCGCTGCGTTTGCACAAAAAGATTTGAAGCGCATCCTGGCATACTCCTCCATCAACCATCTCGGCTACTGTCTGCTCGCGGTGTTCGCGGTCGCAACTTCGGGCAGCACCCTCGCGGCTCCGGCGACGGAAAAAGCCGCCGCGCTCAACGGCGCGCTGCTGCAAATGTTCAACCACGGTCTCACGGCGGCGACGTTGTTCTGGTTCGTCGCGTTGATCGAGCAACGCAGCGGCGGCTTGCGCGGGTTGAATGATTTTGGCGGATTGCGCAAGGTCGCGCCGGTGTTCTGTGGGTTGATGGGCATCGCGCTGTTCTCATCACTGGGTTTGCCGGGGCTGAACGGATTCATCGGCGAATTCCTGATTTTCAAAGGCGTGTTCCCGCTCGCGCCGTGGGCGGCGGCGTTGTCTGTCATCGGCATTCTGGTCACGGCCATTTTCATCCTTACAGTCCTGCAACGCGTCTTCAACGGACCGCTGAACGAGACGTGGCTGAAGTTTCCTGACCTGACGTTGAGCGAACGTGCATTGGTGGCGCTGCCCATCGCGCTGATGTTCGTGCTGGGCCTGTGGCCGCAACTCGTGCTGGGCGTCATCAATTCGACGGTGATGCGCTTGGTAGAGCAACTGAAGTTTTAACTGCGAACTAACATGGCGAAGAAATTAACCAGAGAAGCGTTGGCATTGGTCGCAAAAACATTTTGCCTCGACCAGTCAAAGGCTTGGCACTCTGAACTGTTCGGCGTGACGGATGGCAAGGCGGTCGGCACCCATGTTGAGCATCTTTTTCAGGCATTGATCCTGGAGCAATTTGACATTGCGGGTGGCAGTTCCGCAAAAGGTATAGACCTGCCCGCGATCAACACGGATATTAAAGTTACGTCCATCAAGCAGCCGCAATCGTCGTGTCCTTTCAAATCCGCCCGCGAGAAAATCTATGGGCTGAGTTACAATTTGCTGGTGTTTGTTTATGACAAAAAGGATGACCCAAAGAAAAAGGCCGCGATGCTCAACTTTGTGTGCTGCGCGTTTATCGAACAATCTCGGACGGCAGATTTCCAAACCACGCATGGCCTGCTTGAGATACTTCAACGGAAAGGAAACCGCGATGACATCTTTGGGTTTTTGACTGAGAGAAATCTTCCGGCTGACGAGATTGCCCTGAATCAATTGGCGGACGAAATAATGAAAAAGCCGCCGACGCAAGGTTATCTCACGGTTTCAAATGCGTTACAATGGCGGCTGCAATACGGACGCGTTGTAGCGCTTGAAACATCCGTGCCGGGAATTGAGAGAATTCTTTGAATCATGTCTGAAACGATTTTGGAAATGTCTGTTCGCGTTTTGGACGCTGGCCAGAAGGCGGCGTTGCGGAAGGCTTTGGGACGTTCCACGTCAATGAAGCGGGGTAACGAAGTAATCGTTTCGATTGCAGGCATCGCGGACTTCGCTGCGTCTGACGCAGATTGGCAGGCGTTTCGTGAAGCGATTGTTGCGGACGCGCCAGAGTTCTTGCGGGAATCGCCACAGGAATATGGCGATTTCCAGACGCCACTTTCATTGGCCAGAGTGGTTTGCCAGCGCCTGTTCGACATCGGCTATCGCCCCAAGGTTTTGATAGAACCCACATGCGGCAAAGGAAACTTCATCATCGCAGCGCTCGAACTGTTTCCGAGCATCCGCAAGGTGTTTGGATTGGAGATTCAAGGAGACTATGTGACAGAGTGCAAGGCGCGCTTGCTCGCCACATTGCTTTCCCGGCCAGAACTCAAGCGAGAAATACACATCAATCAGGGAAACATCTTTGCAGAAGTATTGACGCCAGAAGTTCTCCAGATAGGAGCAGGTGAGGTTTTGATTCTCGGCAATCCGCCGTGGGTAACGAACACAACATTATCTGCACTGGATTCTACCAACCTTCCGGCCAAGTCGAATTTCAAGAAACACGCCGGGTTAGATGCGCTTACGGGTAAGAGCAATTTCGACATCGCGGAATTCATCCTTCTGCAACTCATCCGAGGTTTTACAAAGACTCAGGCGACCGTTGCGATGCTCTGTAAGAACACAGTCATTCGGAATCTAGTCGAAGCGACAAGTGAGCAAGCTTTGCCGATCAACAATCTTCGGGCTTTTACATTTGATGCGGCCAAAGAGTTTGGTGTTGCAGCCGATGCGTCACTGTTTGTCGCCGACATCACGAACGATCTCGGCGCAAAAACTTGCACACTGGCCGATTTGCGGGGCGATTCAACGAAGCGAGTGTTCGGCTGGGTTGGAAAGAACTTTGTGGCGGATGTGGCTCGATACAAGAATGCGCGGGGGATTGAAGGCGTCAGTTCCGTTGTTTGGAGGCAGGGCATTAAGCATGACTGTGCTGAAATTATGGAGCTGACTGAGGAAGGTGATGGTTGGCGTAACGGGGCTGATGAGTCCGTTAGAATCGAGAATGATCGGGTCTTTCCTCTGGCGAAAAGTTCCGATTTGAAATTGCACGTCGTCACAACCCTGCGGAAAGCTGTGATAGTTCCACAGGAATCAGTCGGCCAGGACACGACTTGGCTAAAGCAGTCGAATCCTCGACTCTGGAAATATCTGTCGAGTCACTCTGATGCTTTTAATGCGAGAAGATCAGTCATCTACAAAGACAAGCCGCCGTTCTCAATTTTTGGCGTCGGGGATTATTCCTTCAAACCATACAAGGTGGCGATGAGTGGGCTTTACAAGAGTTCGCATTTCTCATTGCTTCTACCGGTGAATGGAAAGCCGGTGATGCTCGACGACACATGCTATTTGCTTGGCTTTGATTCGCTAGGCCAAGCGTCCATCGCACTTGGATTGCTGAATAGCGAACCGGTCCAAGACTTCCTGAAGGCCATCGTCTTTCCAGACTCCAAGCGACCTTACACAAAAGATGTCTTGATGCGGATTGATCTACAAAAGGTCGCGGCACTTGTCTCTGCAAAGTCTGTCAGTGACTATTTGTCAAAGCTAGAAGGCGCAGATTTGAATTTTGAATTAGAGGACTACGAGTTCTTTTCCTCGCGTGGTTTAGCGGAGGAGCAAACAATGTTCATGATGGAGCGCGGCCCCGCTTTTCATGCCGGACGACGACGTTAGTTATTTATGTTAGCCTGGACGATTTACATCTCATTTTTCGGCGTGCTGGTGCTGATGCTCCTGCCCAAGGGCGACGCGCGTTCGGCGCGGGCGGTGGCGTTGGTGTCAGCGGTGACGGGCTTGCTCGTCGCGCTGGCGGGATTTTTTCAATTCAAGGCGGGGGAGATTCTCACAGTCGCGAAGTTGCCGTGGGTTCCGTCGCTCGGCCTGGAGTATCATCTCGCGGCGGATGGCATCAGCCTGACGCTGGTTTTGCTGACCGGGTTGGCGGCGGTGGGCGGAATTCTTTTCTCCTGGAACATTGAGCATCGGGCGAAAGAGTTCTTCGCCTTCTACCTCGCGCTCATCGGCGGCGTGTATGGCGTGTTCTTGAGTTTCGATTTGTTCCTGCTGTTTGTGTTCTACGAAATCGCCATCGTGCCGAAGTATTTCATCATCGCGATCTGGGGTTCGACGCGGAAGGAATACGGCGCAATGAAGCTGGCGCTCTATTCGTTCATTGGCAGCGCGATGGTGCTGGTCGGCCTGATCGCGGCGTATGTCGTGGCGGGTGCGCACACGTTCAACGTGATGGAGCTGGCAAAATATCCGTTTCCGCACCACTTCCAGATGTGGGCATTCCCGCTGGTGTTTGTGGGTTTTGCAATTCTCGCCGGCATGTGGCCGTTCCACACCTGGGCACCGACCGGTCACGTCGCCGCGCCGACGGCGGCTTCGATGTTGCTCGCGGGTGTGGTGATGAAGCTTGGCGCTTACGGCTGTCTGCGTGTAGCGATGACGCTGTTTCCCGAAGGAATCGAAGCGTGGAATCTCGATTCGTATGCGGGCCATGTTTGTCAGTCCGTTCTCAATCACTCAGTCATAGAGAACATTCAGTGGACTTTTAGTTGGCTTGGCTTTGCATCGTGGAAAGGCGTGATCGCAGCGTTCGCTGTGATCGGTATCGTCTACGGCGCGATGGTGGCGCTGGTGCAAAAAGATTTCAAATTCGTCATCGGCTATTCCAGCGTGAGTCACATGGGCTTTGTGCTGCTCGGCTTGATGACGCTGAACACGATTGGCTTGAGCGGCGCGGTACTACAGATGTTCTCGCACGGCATCATCGCGGGGCTGTTGTTCGCCGTGGTTGGGCGAATGGTTTACGAGCGGACGCACACGCGGGAGCTTTCCAAGCTGGAAGGCATGGGGCTGGCGAAGGCGATGCCGTTTGCGGCGGTGACGTTCGTCATCGCGAGCGTGGCTTCAATGGGCTTGCCGGGCTTTAGCGGATTTGTGGCGGAGCTGCAGGTGATCATCGGTGCGTGGAAGGCGTTTCCGACGCTGGCGGTGATTTCTGGGCTTGGGATTTTAATTGGCGTGGCTTACACGCTGCGGGTTTTGCAGAAGGCGTTTTTTGGAGAGAGCAAGTCCACCGATGAATCGCATGATGAGGAACACGCCGGGTTGG
>JANYDP010000488.1 GCA_025363535.1 Verrucomicrobiota bacterium
TGCTCCGCCGCGCGCTCACGGGCGTGCCACCGGTCGAGGCAATGGAACTGCTGCTCGGCAAACTCAAGAAGTCCCGGAGCAACATCGAGTTCCTGCTGAACATGGGCGTGGGTTAGCCCCGGGTCTTCTTGAGTTTGCCGAGCAGCAATTCCATCGCCTCGACCGGCGGCACGCCCGTGAGCGCGCGGCGGAGCAGGACGACGCGGTTGTATTCGTCGGGATGGTAGAGCAGTTCCTCTTTGCGCGTGCCGGAACGCTCGATGTTGATCGAGGGGAAAATGCGGCGGTCCACCAGCGCGCGGTCGAGATGGACTTCCATGTTGCCGGTGCCCTTGAACTCTTCAAAGATGACTTCGTCCATGCGCGATCCGGTGTCCACGAGCGCCGTCGCGATGATGGAAAGCGAACCGCCTTCCTCGATGTTGCGCGCCGCGCCGAAGAAACGTTTCGGTTTGTGCAACGCGTTCGCATCCACGCCGCCGGAAAGAATTTTGCCGGAGTGCGGTTGCACGGTGTTGTAGGCGCGGGCTAGACGGGTGATGGAGTCGAGGAGAATCACGACATCGCGTTTGTGCTCAATCATGCGCTTGGCTTTCTCGATCACCATTTCGGCGACCTGCACGTGGCGTTCCGGCGGTTCGTCGAACGTGGAGGAAATCACCTCGGCCGGTTTGCAGCTCCGTTCCATGTCGGTGACTTCTTCCGGGCGCTCGTCAATGAGCAGGATGAAGACGTAAGCCTCGGGATTATTTTTCAGAATCGCGTTGGCGAGCTTCTGCATCAAAACGGTTTTGCCGGTGCGCGGCGGCGCGACGATGAGACCGCGCGAGCCTTTGCCAATGGGGCAGACGAGATCGAGCACGCGCGTGGATAATTCGTCGGCGGCAGTTTCGAGCAGGTAACGCTTGTTCGGGAACAGCGGCGTGAGGTTGTCAAAATGGGTTTTGTCCTTCGCCTTGTCCGGGTCTTCGCCGTCCACGCCCTCGACTTTGAGCAGCGCGAAGAAGCGTTCCTTTTCCTTCGGCGGACGAATCTGGCCGGCGATCAGATTGCCGGTCTGCAAATCGAAGCGGCGAATCTGCGAAGGCGAAACGTAAATGTCCTCGGGGCAGGGGAGGTAGTTGAAACTCTGCGAGCGGAGAAAGCCGAAGCCTTCCGGCAACACTTCCAGGACGCCTTCGGAGAACAGCACGCCCGCGCGTTCGGCATTTTTCTGGAGGATGTGGAAGATGACCTCGTGCTTGCGCATCGTGCCGAAGTTTTCCACGCCGAGATCCTTGGCCATGCCGTTCAACTCGGTCATCGCCATGGCCTGGAGCTTGGCGATGTTGAGCGAGGTGGCGATGCGATCTTTGTCAGTGACGGCGGCACTCTCGGGCTTTTCCGGTTCACAAGCCTCGATGGGAGTCGTGGGTGGCTGGCAGGTTTGATCCTGCAAATCTTCGACTGGGGCGGACGGGATGGATTCCATGGGCGCGGCCTCTTCGACCATGTCAGGCCGTGGTGCAATGGCGCGGGGCTTTCTGGGTTTCGGCGGGGCCGGCTTTTTTGTGCTGACTTTCGGAGGCATAAAATTAAATGGTTAAAATAAAATGGCTAAAAAACTAAATCGTGCTGGTAAAACGATCAGGCCGTCGCCGGCTCAATCGCTTGATTGGACGGTCAAGGACGCGAATGGTTCAAACTGATTGGAATGACGGCCAACCGGGAGCGCGCTGCGAAGCTCGGGATTTGTGTTTAGTAAGGCAACGGAAATCTCGCAGTGAGTTCGCGCACACGTTGGCGCACTTTGGCGAGCGTGTCAACATTCTTGATGTCCATCAACGCCTCGCTGATCATGTCGGCAATCGCGGCCATCTCGGCCTCCTTCATGCCGCGCGTGGTGCTGGCAGGCGTGCCGAGCCGGATGCCGCTGGCCTGGAACGGCGAGCGCGTCTCGAAAGGAATCGTGTTCTTGTTCACCGTGATGCCGGCCTCGTCCAACGCGATCTGGCAGTCTTTGCCCGTCAGATTTTTCGCGCCCACATCCACGAGCATCAGATGGTTGTCCGTGCCGCCGCTGATGAGGCGGAAGCCATTTTTCTTCATGCCGTTCGCGAGGGCGGCGGCGTTGCGGACGATCTGGGACTGGTAATTTTTGAAGGACGGCTGCAACGCTTCGTGGAAACAAACGGCCTTGGCGGCGATGACGTGCATCAGCGGGCCGCCCTGGATGCCGGGGAACGCCTGCGAGTCAATTTCCTTGGCGTATTTTTCGCGCGTCAAAATCAAACCGCCGCGCGGGCCGCGCAGGGTCTTGTGCGTGGTGGTGGTGACAAAGTCCGCATGCTCGATCGGACTGGGATGAATGCCCGCTGCGACCAGGCCGGCGATGTGCGCGATGTCCGCCAGCAGGTAGGCACCGACTTCGCGGGCGATCTCGCCCATGCGCTTGAAATCAATGATGCGCGGATACGCACTCGCGCCGACGGTGATCATCTTCGGCCTGTGTTCGCGGGCCATTTGCGCGAGCTGATCGTAATCAATCCGTTCGTCGTCCTTGCGCACGCCGTAGTGGACGATCTCGAAAAACTTGCCGGAGAAATTCGCCTTGTTGCCGTGGGTCAAATGCCCGCCGTGGCTCAAATCCATTGTCAGCATCTTGTCGCCGGGTTTGAGGAAGGCGAAATAGACGGCCATGTTCGCGCCGCTGCCGGAGTGCGGTTGGACGTTGGCGTGCTCCGCGCCGAAAAGCTTTTTGGCGCGGTCAATCGCCACCTGCTCGACGATGTCCACGTTTTCGCAGCCGCCGTACCAGCGTTTTTTGGGATAGCCTTCGGCGTACTTGTTGGTCAGCACGGAGCCTTGCGCCTCCATGATGGCGGGGCTGACAAAGTTTTCGCTCGCGATCAGCTCAATGTTCTCCTGCTGGCGCACGCGTTCGTGTTCAATGGCGCTGGCGATTTCCGGGTCAACGGATTTCAATTTCAAATCGCGATGCACGAACTGGGTTTCCATCTTGTGAACCCGCCGTTCATGGCGGCCGCCCTCGAAGCGCGCATTGAGAAAAGCTTCCACAATTTTTTTCGCCTCCTCAAGGGAGGTGTTTTTGGTGCCGAGGCAAAGGACGTTCGCGTCATTATGCTGGCGGGTCAGCGCGGCGGTTTCCTCGTCGCACACCAGGGCGGCGCGGATGCCGGGAATCTTGTTGGCCGTGATGCTCATGCCGATGCCGCTGGTGCAGATCAAAATACCCACTTGCCCGCGATGCTGGGCCACGCTTTGCCCGACTGCTTGCGCGAAGTCCGGGTAATCATCGGACGGCTGCTTGGTCAGCGCGCCGAAATCCGCCACGCTGACGCCGCGTTCCGCGAGATGTTTTTTCAGCGCTTCTTTCATTTCATAGCCACCGTGATCCGCCCCGATGGCCACCGCCGCTGATTTTCCGCCTGCCCCACCTGAGGCTGCATCATTCTGCTCAATGAAGCGCAACAGCGAACCGATGCCCTGTTCGATCTGGTCGCGGCAATTCTCATAAATCTCATACGAACCGCCGATGGGATCGCTGATGTCCTTTTCAAAAGTGTCGAGCGTGTCGTCGAATTCGCGGAGCAGGAAGGTTTTTTCCGCCGCCTGCGGATAGAGCACCATCACCGTGTCCACATGGCTGTGGGTCATCCCGAAAATGTAATCGGCCTGCTGGACCATTTCGGCGGTGAGCATCCGGCTGCGCTGGGCCGAAATGTCAATGCCGAGCACCTTGGTCGCCTGCACCGCATAGGTGCTGGGCGGCTGGCCGTGCATGGCCCCTAGGCCAGCGGAGAGAACGCGGTAATTGCCTTGGCCCTGGACAGCGTGGCGGAAGAGGCCTTCGGCCATCGGGCTGCGACAAATGTTGCCGGTGCAGATAAAAAGGACAGTCTTCATGAAAAAGTAATCGTTAGAAATTGGGTCTAGGGGATTAAATCGTCAACGCCGAAATCACGGCCGGGCCGGGCGCACAATCGCCAGTCCTCGCAACAAGTCGAGCGCGCGGGCAAGGGCCGGGTCTTTCACGACCGGGGTCTCTGGTTTGTTCTCGTGCGCTTGACTGACAAATCCGGCCTCGTCTTCACCGAGATTCAAACCTTGTTTGTGAGCGCGCACCAGGCTGGCTTCCGTCAGACGCACACGGTGGTTGGGGGCGTTGGTGCCGGCGGGCTTGCCCGCCAGGGCGGACGGGTTCGCGCCGGATGAAACCAAGGCGGCCTCGGCGAAAGTTTTTTGTTCTTCCTCCGCGCTGACCGTCACCGCGATGTCCGGTGGCACGGGTGAAAGTTCCGCGCCGTTCAACTTCACGGCAGCGGTGGCCACGCGCAACGTCGTGCCGTGGCTCAGGGGAAAATCCTGCGTGAGCAGCGCGTGGCCGGCCGTCGGATTGCCCAGGAGCAAACCCGCGCCCGTCTCGCGCAGCAGCGCGGCGAGCGTCTCGGCGGCGGCGCGCGTCTGGCCGTTCACCAAGATGACCAAAGGTGCGGAAATCACTTCGTTCCCCACCTTGGTTTCCCGCGCACCCTGACCCCAATCCAGCGTCGCGGTCTTTTTCGCGGAAAAGAATTCCGCCGCCGCCACGGACGCCGCGTAATCGGTGCCGTCCGCAAAACGCAAATCCAGGACCACGCCCGCCAGTTTATTCGAGGCCGCGAGCGATTGATACGCGGCGCGCAACGCCGCCGCCAGTCCGTTGTCCACCCGCGCGAGGCGGAGATACGCGAGGCCACCTTCAAACAGGGACGATTTGCCAATGAGCGGGGTGGCGGCGTTGGGGGCCAGGCTGTCGTTTGCCGTCACGAGCGCGGCTCTGGGGGCGAGTTCATTCAGCAACCCGGCCACCGCCGCGCGATTGAGTTCGGCTTCATCCACGCCGGCCAGGTGGGCGCGGAGGGATTCATAAACTTCCTTGAAATCCGGGGCGGCGTTGGTCGCCGCCCGGGCGGTGGGAGCAACGGCCAGCAGCAGCGTCAAAAATGTGATCGGGGAAAGTTTCCCAAGTCGAATCATGCGGCGGTAAAAATGCGCAACCCTGCAAATGAAGTAAAGCGGAAGCGTCGGTTCCGTGCGGGAAAAACGTTTTGCTGTCGCGCTGCCTGACCGCCGCCTTGAAGTCCTTTTGCCAAGCGACAGGCCGCAGTCCGCCAGCCGAAACACGCGACTCGAACCGAGCTACGCCGTCGCGGTGCGCTTGATGTCGTAGAGCAGCTTTTTCTGGCACTCGGGGCAGACGCCGTGGGTGAAGGACGCCGAGGAGCGCACGGAAATGTAGCGCTCGATCTGTTCCCAGTAGCCTTTGTCGTTGCGGACTTTTTTGCACCACGCGCAGAGCGGCAACATGCCCGAGAGGGTTTCAATCTGGCTGGTCAGTTGCGTCGTCTTGTGCAGCGTGGCCAGCGCGTCGGCGCTCGAGCCGAGCAGCAGGGAGAGCAGGCTGAAGGAGATTTCGTGGTTCGGCGGCAGGCCGGGGCCGAGCAGGCCGCAGAACATGCCGACCACCTGGCTGGAGAGGGTGAGCGCGTGCAGCACGCCGCGCTCGGGCTTTTCCGGCGTGCCGGCCGGGAAGAAAACTTCCGTGTTCTGCCGCAGCGCGGTGGCAAACCGGCCGCTTTTGACCTCGTCATCCAGAATCTGCTGTAGCCGGGGGCCGTGCATGGCGGGGAAAACGAACTGCTGGTCAAAGTTCAGGTCGGCCGGATTGGTGAGCCAGAAGCCGGCGGCGCGGAAGACGCGCAGGCCGCCGACATATTTCGCGGTGACGCGCAGAATGTCCACGGGGGCCTGCTGTTCATGCAGTTCGCGGCGGAAGTGTTCAATCGCGGAAAATAGCGCGAGCAGATCGCGGCGCTCATCCAGTCGGCTGAGGCGGCTCAGGCCGGTGCGGAGCAGGTCGGGATAGACGGATTCCAAATTGTCGCTCATGGCATCGCTCAATTGAGAAACACTTCCTGCACGGCGCCGAACTGCGCTTCCACGCCCGCCACGATGGAGCCCAGCGCGCTGGTCGGGAGGCCGAGGGTTTCCCAGGCCCGCATGTTTAATGGCGGCACATGACGCTCGCCCGAGCTGCCGATTTGCAGCGCGTTGACCAGGTGGTCGGCCAGATGCACCACGGACGCCTCCTGGCGCGCGAGGTCAGCGGACTCGGGTTGATGATGGCAGGCCACGGCCTGGATCAGGTTGACGGGAAACCGCCACTGCTGCATGACGGCGGCGGCGATCTGCTGATGATCAAAACCGAGCACGCGCTTTTCCGCCTCATGCAATAAAATCCGTTCGCTGCGATACAGTTCGAAGACTTCCTTCGCCGATTGCGGCGCGCGGGAGAACAGCACCAGCCGCCCCATGTCGTGCAGCAGTCCGGCCACGAAAAATTTGTCGGCTTTGGGGAGGCGTTTCTCCATCGCCAGCAGGCGGGCGCAAATCCCGCAGGCCAGGCTGTGCTGCCAGAAGGATTCCATGGTCACAAAATCGTCCTCCACGTCCTTGAACTGCGCGATGATGCTGGAGGCGGCAATCAAATCCTGCACCTGTTGAATGCCGATCAGGCTGATGGCCTCCGTCACGGTGGAGAGCCGCGCAGAAAATCCGTAGAAGGAACTGTTCGACAGCCGCAGCAGCCGCGCGGTCAGGTCGGGTTCCTTTTCAATCGCCTCGCCGATGGTGACGAGGCTGCACTGGGGCGATTCCAGCAGGGTTTCGATCTCCTCCAGCACCGGCGCGTACGAGCCCAGGCTGGCGGGAATGCCGCTGATGAGTTTGGTGATGCCGGGTGGAATCATGTGGCGGCCAGTTCTCCGGTGCTGGTTTGAACGCGCCGTTGCAGGGCCAGCTTGAATATTTCCAGGAAGACCGGGTTGTGCTCGTCCACGTTCCAGAAGCGCGCTTTCACTTCCGCAGCCAACCGTTCCAGGTCCTCAGCCGAAAGACCGGCCAGGGGATTGGCGGCTTCGCAACCGTCCGCCACCAGCACTTCCAACTCCATCACGCCCCAAGCGTTCAGGATGTTGATCTGGCGTTCCGACAATGCGCAGCCCGCCGGCACGAGCAGCATGCTGTCAACGTTTTTGACATCGCTGCTCACCACCATCCCTTCTTTCGCCTGTTCGATTTTAATTTTTGGCATTACGACACGCGCTTTCCACCAAGACCGGCTGTTCTCCGTAAATGTTCATACGCTGGGTGCCATCGGTTGGCCTGCCGCTGCGGGCGGTTTTCTGGTTCACCGACCGCGAGAAATCCAGCATTACCAGCCAGTCAATTGCAACTCTTCGCTAGTATCGGCCAACCGCAGCCGTGCTTAAGCCGAAACGATGCAGAGGGATGAACCACGAAATACACGAACCACACGAAAATAACTGGCCGGGGAAACTGGTGCGGGCATTTTACTGGCCACAGAAAGGTGCCGCCATTCTTTGCAGCCGGGGAAAGCTAGCCCCGCCGGATCCGCTGGGTTTTCCTTTCGCGTGGTTCGTGTATTTCGTGGTTCAAAACAATTGTTCCGGTTAAGCCCGAATGTTTTCGACGTCGCGCAGCGCGATTTGAAAATTCCTTGTCGGATTCCATCCCCCGGCGGCGATATGCTTGCGAACATGAGCGACCGCGCCGCTGAAAAAGACTTGGACTTGCTGACGCGGTACACCCGCGACCGCGCCGCCGGCCTGCTCCGCTATTTCGAGAACAAGTCTCTCCGCGAAGTCGGCGCCACTCTCGGCGTGTCCGACGCGGCCGCGCAAAAGCGCGTGAGCCGCGCCGTCGAACGCCTGCGCGAATTCTTCGCCAACCGCGGCGTCACCGTCGGCGCGGGCGGACTCGTCGTCGTCCTCTCCGTCACCGCCGTCCAAGCCGCGTGGTTGGATTGGCCGTCATGATTTCAATCGCCAGCGTTTTAGCTGGAACAACTATCGCCACCACCGCTACTGCAACCGCAATCAAAACCATCGCCATGACCGCACTCCAAAAAACTCTCATAGCAACTGGATCAATAAAGGGGGGGGGCTTGCCACAAGACGATGGTAAAAAAAACCTCGCTGAAGTTATCAGCGAGGTTGGAAAACCGAAGGTTGAAGCAAAGTCTTAGGATTGCTTCCGGCGGCGAAGGAAGGCTCCGATGGTGCAAGCCGCAACGACGAGAGTGCCGGTAGCCGGTTCCGGAACGGAAATCGGATCGTAGCCAATGACATCCATCAAGCGCAGATCAACGGCGGTCACAGGATTTATCACGCCCGGGCCGCTGAATTGATTATAGGCGTCGTTAGAGCCGGGTGCCCAGTCGCGAGGGTCGAGGCCGTTGGAGACCGCATCGTTCCACAACTTGAGCAGCGTGTTGCCGCCATCAATCGAGAAGTAGTTGCCTGCGCCATTGCCAAGACCTTTCGCACCAACTCCCGTGTAAGAAAAATCATCAATCAAACTGTGGGAATTGGCATTGCCACCAATCGTGCCTCCGGAAATGCCGAGCCGACCCATCACTTCCGAAATCTCATGGCCGGCAATGCCTTGAAAATCAGGGATTGCTAAATAGGTATTGATGCAACTGATGGCAATGGATAAGGTGGGGCATGAACTGCCCCCACTGTCACACCGCGAACAGCGTCAAGAATGGCACCTCCCGCCACGGTCACCAGCGCTGGCGCTGCCCCGCCTG
>JANYDP010000514.1 GCA_025363535.1 Verrucomicrobiota bacterium
CTAATTTCCACCGTCGCTCCGCGACAAAAAATGTCTCTCGCCGAATCCCAACGGGATTCCAGGCATCAGCCTAGGGTTGGAGCGCAGCGACTACCCTGGGTTCACGTTCCCAAATCATTTTCAACCCTGAAGGGGTTGCATCGGCATCCCGCCGAATCGCTGCAACCCTTTCAGGGTTGTTCTCCATTTCGCATCGTCACCCAGCGTAGGCCGACTGCGTCGTCCAACACTGGGCTGATTGCTGCAACCGCTTTGCGGTTGGGCTGAACGGACAATTCACTTCGGTAGTTTCCCCAACGCCAGCGGGGCGAGGTGAGGCAAACCCACGCCGGCTTTCGCACCGGTGTGCGCGTTGTTCTGGATGGTCACCACGCCGTTGACCAGCACGCAGGGGATGCCGACGGCGTAATGGTGCGGGTCATTGTAGGTCGCGGGGTCGGTGATCTTTTCGGGATCGAAGATGGTGATGTCAGCCCAGTTGCCCTCGCGCAGTTCGCCGCGTTGTTTGAATTGAAAGGTGTTCGCCGGCAGGCTGGTCATTTTGCGGATGGCATCTTCGAGGCGCAGCACCTTCAACTCGCGGACGTAACGGCCCAGCACGCGGGCGTTGTTGCCGTAGCCGCGCGGATGGGGCACGTCCTTGCCGAATTCGCGCAGGCCGCTGTCGCAGGCGATCATCGTGTTAGGATGACGCATGAACTTCTGCAAGTCCGTCTCGTTCATCCCGTGGAAGACGCCGTTGCCGCTGCCGTTCTTCTGGATTTCAAGAATGGTCTCGATCTGGTCGTCCAGTGAATCTGACCCGCGCAACTTCTTCGCGGCCTCGACGATGTTCAGGCCGTTCAACGAAGGATCGTGCTTGTAGGAGGCAATGACGGCGTAGGCGAAATCGGTGCGGCCGCGGGCGAGAATCTGGTTTTTGATCTTCTCCGCCAGTTTTTTCTTCTGCTCCGGGTCGCGCAGGATGGACAGAAATTTTTGGTCGCCGCCGTCGAACGCCTCGTCCGGGATCAACTGCCGCAGCGTGGTGGAGGAAGCGGTGTAGGCGTATTGATCCTGCGTGATGTCCAGCCCTTCGGCCCGGACTTTATCCAGATAGGCGAGCACTTCATCCGCACGGCCCCAGCTTTTTTCGCCGCTCAACTTGAGGTGCGACACCTCGCCGCGCACCTGCGCCTCCCGCGCCACGCGCATGAATTCGTCGAGCGCCTCCAAGATTCTTGAATCCTCGTGCCGCATGTGGCTGGCGTAAAGACCGTCGTAGGGCTTCACCATTTTGGCGAGTTCAACGATCTCATCCGTCTTGGAAAATACTCCGGGCAGATAAATCAAGCCGGTGGAAAGCCCGACCGCGCCGGCCTTCATCGCACGGTCAACAAGCGCTTTCATCTGCTCAAGTTCGGGTGCGGTCGGCGGCCGGTCGAAGTCGCCGCCCATCACTTTTTCACGGACGCGGTTGTGCCCGATCAGGGTGGCGACGTTGAGCGAAACTTTCTTGGTTGCGATTTCGCGAAAGTATTGGTCCACGTCCAAAGTCGAATCGCCGCAATTCCCCACCACCACCGTCGTGACGCCCATGCGCAGGAAATTTTCCGCCAACGGCTGATCAGTGATCTCGTCCGCGTGCGTATGCACATCAATGAAACCCGGTGCCACAACCAGTCCCGTGGCATCAATTTCCGTGCGCCCCTTTTTTTCAATCCGCCCGATGGCCGCGATGCGCCCGCCCTTCACCGCGACATCGGCGAAGAAGGCCGGATTGCCCGAGCCGTCCGCGATGCGCCCGTGCCGGATCACCACGTCATAGTCCGCCGGCCAGGCCAGCCGGGGCCACAGGAGATTGAAGGTGGCGAGGAGCAAAAAGAGTTTTTTCATAGCGCGCCTTTCGGGTTTCTAAAATTGAATCGCGTCGTTCATCTTCCCGCATTGCGAGCAGCGGGAGCGGTCCACGTCCGGGTCGTCGGTATAGACGCAGCCGCATTTCTGGCAGCGGAAAATTTTATCCTCGCGCACGGAGGGTTTGAACCGGCGCTTGCGCAGTTCGGTGTAGATGCCCAGGCACGAGAGCGCGCCGAGCAGCACCAGCACGTACGTCAAAATGAGAAACGAGGTGGACATTCAAGGCGCGGCCACGGGGGCGTTGGTGCCGACCAGCGGCGGCAGGTGCCACTCAAACGTCAAGAGGCCCGCAGTCAGCGCGCCGTTGGCAACGGGTGCAAACTGCGCGGACCGGGCCAGGGCCAGCGCGCGGGCATCGGCAGCTTGTTGTTGGAGGCCGCCGCCCGGCGTCAGCAGCACGGCGGAAATGACCCGGCCGGCCGCGTCCGCCAGCACTTGCACCACACTGTCGCCGACCAGTTCGGCGCTTTCCCAAACCGGGAGTTCCAGCGCGGCGAGCAACGGACGCTGCGCCAGCGCGCCACCAATCCGGCAGATGGATGGCGGCGCGGAAGCTGCCAGCGGAAAAAAAACGGACGGGCGGCGGGTCGGTTCGATGGCGGGGATGGTTTCAAACGCCGAAGCCGGGTTGGTCGCGATGAATTCCGTGAAGCTGGCCCCGAGCTGGGCGGTGGCCAGCGGCAGGGCGCGCGGCGGTTCGTTCCAGTCGGCCGGCTGAAAGTTCAAGGCGGAGGCGCGGTTTAACCAGGCGTCGCCCGAAAACCCACGGGGATGCGGAAGCACAAACAACGTCGGGTCGCTGATGGCGAGCGGCCCGAGGGAAATATGCTCCCGCAAATGAATCAGCGGCACCGCGACTGTTCGGCGCGGCGCGGCGGACGAAGATTTTTCCAGCAGGAAAATAAGCGCCGCCTGCAAGTGCAGCACGAGCGCGATCGTCAGCCACCAGCGTTGGCGCGACCAGGGACCTCGCTCGACCGGTGCGGACGTCATGGCAGGCCGGCGGCGGGCGTAAAAGCGCGCGGCAACGTGGCGAACAAGGCGTCCTGGATGCCCGCGTCCCGCGCGAGCAGGGTCAGGCGCATGAGATGATCGTAGGCCACTTGTTTGTCCGCCTGCACCAGCAGCGTCAGCGGCTCGGCGGATTTTTTTGCGGCGAGTTGCAGGCTGGCTTTCAATTCAGCCGGCTCCATCGGCTGGTTCTCAAAATAGAAACGGCCCGCCGCGTCCACGGCTACGGCGATGGTCGGGCGATCCGTGCCGGCCAGGTTGTCGGCCCGGGGCAGTTGCAGTTCCACCTTCACCGGCACGCCCGGCGTGTAAATCAGCGTGCCCAGCACTGCGAAGATCAGAAGCAGAAAAAAAACCGACGCGAATGGCGCGAAGTCCAGGTGGCCCCGGAAAATTCTGGCGCTGCGGGGGAATTTCATGGCGCGGGCGGCACGTCGGTGTCCGTGACGATGTTGGCGATCTCCGTAGCGGCGCGTTCCATGTCGAGTACGATGGCGTTCACACGGCTCACCAGATAGTTGTAACCCGCGTGGACCGGAATCGCGACGGCCAGGCCCGCAGCGGAATAAATCAGCGCGGTCTTGACGCCGTCCGCCAGATCGCCCACATGGGCGGAAAGCCCTTTGCCCTGCATTTGATGAAAGACCTCCATCAGACCCAGCACGGTGCCGAACAAGCCCAGCAACGGCGCGAGCTGCGCGATGGTGGCGAGCAGGTTCAGCTTTTGTTCAAGCTGCGGCACCTCGATCAGACCAGCTTCCTCGATGGCTTCGCGGATGCGTTCGCGGCCGTGGTCGCGGTTGAGGATGGCGGTCTTCACCAGCCGCGCAACCGGGCCGGGCGTGGCGTCGCAGATGGCGATGGCTTCGACGACGTTTTTCCGGCGGAGGACGTTGCGGACGCCGTTGAGAAATTCCGTGGAATTGATCTGCGCGCGGTGGCAGTGCAGGAAACGCTCGATGAACACGACGAGCGCAACGGCGCTGGCCAGCAGGATCAACCACAACGCCAGGCCTTCTTTGGTAAACAAAAGCTGCACGAATGACATGGGGACGTTATACGTTTTTGCGCGCGGAGTTCAAAGGCGAAAGTTGGGGGAAATGAAACGTGCGGCGTGAAACGTGAAGGGCGAAGCGTGCCCTCCGGTTTTTCACGTTTCACGCATTACGTTTCACGTTTGGACTTGCTTCCACGTCGCGCTCCCCGAATCTTCTGCGCATGGAAAACCCTGACCAACTGCGGGAATTGTTCCGCATGCAAAAGTCCTTGAACGAACGCATCGGCGTGCAGACCGACGGCATGAGCGAGGAGGAAAAAACCAAGTGGCTGCTCAACTACACCCGCGCCATGCAACAAGAAATGGCCGAACTCACCGACAGCGTGCCGTGGAAATGGTGGGCCAAGTATCAGAAGTTCGACGAGCAAAACGCGCGCGTCGAGGTCGTGGATCTGTTTCACTTTCTTATCAGCATGGCGCAGGTGCTCGGCATGAGCGCGGACGATGTCTTTGCCGCGTATGTCAAAAAGAACGCGGTGAATTTCCAGCGTCAGGACAGCGGTTACGTGAAGAAGGACGAGAATGATTCCAAGCACATTTGAACTTAAACGCGTTTGAATCAAGGCGCGCCCACTGCGATGACTGAACTCGAATTTCTGCATGAAAGCCACTCTTCCGCCAGCAATGGAGGCGCGAACCGCACGCCACATGAAGAAATGCCCCACCATCATCAGAATGAACTGGAATGAAATGCACGTTCAAAGCCGGCAAGAAATCTGCCGTGGCGCTGCGATTTCGGAAAAACTTGCTGGCAAACATTGGGAAGACTTGGAGCGATGGATTCGACTGTTGCTGGCGGACTCATACACAGGCCGGACACGAGGGAAATGCCGATTGGGCGGTGACGCCGAACGTTGGAATCGCTGAAGATTTTGCAAAGGGATGTTCGCCATCCTATCATGCTGACGAAATCATGACGCCAACTGTAGAACGACGCGAACCAGCATTTTGCAGCCGATCCAGGCAACACGAACTCGGTCAGTTCCTGACGCCGAATTCCGTGGCGGATTTCATGGCGTCGCTGTTTGAATCTCGGTGGCTAATTTATTAACCATGAACTATCCGGAAGTATTGAATCAAAAACTTTGCCCGAAAAAAGGTGGCAAACCTCTGGTCGTGGACTTGTTTGCTGGTTGCGGAGGACTGGGACTCGGTTTCGAGGCTCAGGGATTTTCCACCATCGGTTTTGAAAAAGATGAAGACTGTTGTGCAACCTATCGGCGCAATCTTGAAGGCCACTGCGAGCAGGTAACGCTGACGCCGGAAACACCGCTGCCTGACGCGCGCGTTGTTATTGGCGGGCCACCATGCCAACCGTTCAGCGTCAACGGACACCAACGTGGATTGAACGATGCGCGCGATGGGTTCCCAGCTTTCATTTCAGCTGTTAGCAGACTCCAGCCCGAGATTTGGATGTTTGAAAATGTGCGCGGCGTTCTCTACGCCAACCGCTGGTATTTTGATGAGATTACGACCGCCCTACGCGACCTCGGTTACGTGGTGGAATACCAACTCCTCAATGCTGGGGACTACGGCGTGCCACAAAATCGCGAACGGGTTATTGTTGTCGGACATCGCGGGAACTTCTCATTTCCAGAGCCTGAACAGTGGCGTGTAACCGTCGCTGACGCGCTCGGTGAAATGATGTCCGATGCTCCGCCCGGCTCTAAATTCCTCACGTCAAGCATGGACGACTATGTGGCTCGATACGAAAAATCCTCGGCGTGTGTCCGCCCGCGTGACCTTCACCCCGATGCGCCTGCGCGCACGCTGACTTGCCGCAACCTCGCAGGAGCAACCGGCGACATGCACCGAATCAAATTGGCCGATGGTCGGCGGCGGCGATTGCTCCCGCGAGAGGCCGCGCGCTTGCAGTCTTTTCCGGATTGGTTCGAGTTTTTTGGGGGGGAAACGAGCGTATTCAACCAAATCGGAAATGCCGTGCCGCCCCTATTTGCTTTCCACTTGGCTGCCAGTGTCCGCGCTTACCTTGAAAGCGATTTGCGTCTTGATGCCGCCGCGATTCGGAACATGAGACCATTACAACAGGCGAGTTTCCACGCTCTCAACACATGAACGCAGAATCGTCACGCAAGGTTTCAAATCCCAAGAAGTCACCAAGGTTGGTTGAACTGCTCAACCAATCGCTGTTCGTCCTGGAACAATTGGGGATGCCGCTGGACGGCCTATCAAATCGCGGACTGGAGCGCCTTGCGATGGTATTTCTTGCGCTTGCTGACGTTCGCACAACGAATTCATGGAAGAAGGCAAAGGGATACAACGGAAAGCGTTCATTGCGCAGTCGAGACATAATCGAATACCTGAACGCGCATTTTGAGGAGAAACTATCGCGTGGTTCTTACGACGATATTCGCACCGAAGAACTGAAACCCCTCGCATTAGGATGCCTCGCCGTCATTAGCGTTGGAAAGCCCAACTCCTCTCGCAATGATCCAACGCGAGCCTACGCGCTCCCAGAGGAAGTCGCGGGGGTGCTTCGCATGTTTGGCACGCGCGAGTGGAGTTCAGGTGTGAAAGAGTTTCTGGCAGAAAAGCAGACACTCGCATTGGCACTCTCACACTTCCGCCCGACGCAGACCTTGCCTGTGAAGCTGCCTTCGGGAATCACGCTGGAGTTTTCTCCCGGCCCGCACAATCAGTTGCAGAAAGCGGTCATCGAAGAGTTTCTGCCGCGATATGGCTACGGCGCGGAAGTTCTATACGTTGGCGATGCCGCCAGCAAATATCTCCTCCGTGACGAAGCGCGATTGCGTGAACTCGACTTCTTTGAACTGGCCCACGGTGAGTTGCCTGACATTGTTGCCTACTCTGCGAAACGCCGATGGCTTTACCTCATCGAAGCTGTTCACAGTTCAGGACCGGTATCGCCCATCCGTCACTTGGAATTGCGCCGCCTCACGACACGCTGCAAGGCCGACATCGTGTATGTGACGGCCTTTCTGGATCGGAAAACTTTCCGCAAATTTGCGGCGGACATTTCGTGGGAGACTGAAGTTTGGATTGCCGAAGCACCCGACCACCTTGTGCATTTTAACGGCGATTCATTCATCGGGCCGCACAACCCAAAACATTCTTGTGAACAACCGAAATAGTTCCATTGAAGCCGTGACCAGCACCGGGCCGGTGGATGGCAAGCGTCGGAAGGAGTTGAAAGAGTTGTTCTCCGGCTGCAAAGCGGGTTTGGTTTTTGTTACGGCATTTTCAACTCGCGACATGATGCGGAGCTTTCTGACGCAGCTTTCCTGGGAGACGGAAGTGTGGGTTGCTGAAGACCCGGAGCACATGATTCATTTCAACGGCGAGCGGTTTCTCGGGCCTTACCCCGACGTGATGCCAAAGGTTGGATGAGATTATATGCAGACAATTTCGAGTTGTTCCGCACGCTCGGCGGTCTGGGCGCGGAACTGGTCGGCCTGCACGCGCGCGGCCAAGGCGAGCCAAAGGGAATCAGTTTCCCGGTCAAGGACGGCAACGTGATTGAAGAAGTCCGCTACCAGCCGCCCGGCCCCAATCCTGTAGGTGACGACGTGAGGAGTCTCACTTCAAAAAAGGAAAAGTCAGAGCCTCGTCACCTCGACTCCTACCAAGAAACGAAGGTGGGCCGTGTCTGGATCAATCCGTGGCAATACTTCGAAGGCGTGCCGGAGTCGGCCTGGACGTTTCCCATCGGCGGCTACCTGCCCGCGCAACGCTGGTTGAAAGACCGCATCGGTCGCACGCTTGGTTTCACGGAGCAGGAAGAATACATGCACATCGTGTGGGCGCTCATGGAGACAAAGCGGTTGATGGCCGAGATAGACACGACCATCAAAGAACACGGCGGCTGGCCGCTAAAATGACTCTCTCAGAAATCAACTTCGGATCGGTATCAACTTTATGACTCGAAATCCAAAAAACAAAAACTCCGTCCCGCCGCGCTGGCGCAAGGATGTCGAAAGCGTCCTCATCACCGACACTCAACTCGCCCGCCGCATCCGTCAGATGTCGCGTGAGATTGAGCGTGATTTCACCGGCCGCGAAATGGTCATCGTCTCGCTGCTCACTGGGACGGTCATGTTTCTCGGCGATTTGATCCGTCATATTTCGCTGCCGTTGCGGCTGGATTTCATGGGCGTCTCCAGTTACGGCGCGGGCACGGAGTCGGGCGAACTCGTGTTCACCAAGGAACTGCGCCTGGATGTGCGCGGCCGCGACGTGCTGCTGGTGGACGACATTTTGGACACGGGCAAAACGCTGCGGCGCGTGCAGGAAAAATTGTGCCTGCTGGGGCCGCGCCGCATCCGCACCTGCGTGCTGCTGAACAAAAAAGCGCGGCGCGTGGAAAAGGTGAAGGCGGACTACATCGGGTTTGAGATCCCGGATTATTTCGTCGTCGGCTACGGGCTGGATTACGCGGAACGTTACCGCAATCTGCCGTTCGTGGGGGTGCTGCGGCCGGAGATGTACAAAAGCTGAACGCGACCGCCGCAGGAATTTCGCTTGCTTGGCATCGCTGCTCTTGAGGGAATAGTGTCGGCACTCGCCGACTTTTCCGCAAAGTCCGATCCGGACTAGGGCTGGCCCTTGGCGGGTTCATCCCCCGCCTCGTCATCCGGCTCAACATCATCCGGCTCGACATCGTCCGCCGCGTCGGGATTCGGATTTTCGTTCGGATTTTTCGCGCGTTTGTTGCGGGGCAGCGGACTGATCATCACCGTGATGCTTTTGCCGATCAGCTTGGGCTGGAAATCAGGATGACCAAAGGGCGTGATCTCGGTGATAAATTTCTGGATGACCTGAAAACCAAATTCGGTGTGCGCCATTTCGCGGCCGCGAAATTTCAGCGCGACCTTGACCTTCATGTCTTCGCACAGGAAATCAATCGCGTGGGTGACCTTGACGGACAGATCATGGGGGTCAATGCGCGGGCTAAGCTGCACTTCCTTCACCAACGTGGCGTGCTGATGTTTCTTGGATTCCTTGTCCTTCTTGGCCTGCTCGTAGCGGTACTTGCCAAAATCCACGAGCCGGCAGACCGGCGGCGTGGCGGTCGGCGCGATCTCGACGAGATCCACCCCGTTGAGCCGGGCCTGGGTCAAGGCGTCGCCGAGTGAAATGACGCCGAGCTGTTTGCCGTCCACGCCGATGACGCGCACCTCGCGGGCACGGATTTTCCCGTTGATGCGGACGAAGGCGCTCGAAGGGGTGAAGTTGCGGGAAGGAAACGGGCGGCTCAAGAGGCCCCCACCGGTTGAAACTTATTCATGCAGATTTGTAACGGACATACCAATCAATTTATTATGCCGTAGTTAAGCAAAGCTTTGAAATTGCGCAAGGCAATAATGGCGGGCCAAAAAGCCCCGCGCTTGGCGTCCGTCGCAAGTGCCGCAGTTTTTATTTTCCGGTTCCTTCGTTGTTTGCCCTACTCAATTCCCCGTCTTCAACTCCACCACATCATGCGGCGCGGCTTCGCGCTGGCCGGCCGGGCTGACGCGGATGTAACGGGCCTTTTCGCGCAGCTTCGCCAGGTTCGCCGCGCCGAGATAACCCATGCCGGATTGGATGCCGCCGATGAGCTGCGCCAGCACGCGATCCGCCGAGCCGGCGACTTCCTTCAACGCCTCCACGCCTTCCGGCGCGACCTTTTGCGTGGCGTGCGCCGAGTGGCCGTAGCGCGCGGCGGAACCGGATTTCATGGCCGCGAGACTGCCCATGCCGCGATATTGCTTGTAGAGCTTGCCGCCGATTTCCATCACTTCGCCGGGCGCTTCGGCGCAACCCGCGAGCAGGCCGCCACAGATCACGGCCTGTGCCAGCGTGAGGGCCTTGACGATGTCGCCGGACTTGGTGATGCCGCCGTCGGCAAGAATGGAAACTTTCTTTTTCGTCGCCGCCCGCGAGGCGAGGTAGAGCGCAGTCATCTGCGGAATACCGACGCCCGCGACGATCCGCGTGGTGCAAATCGAACCCGGCCCCTGCCCGACCTTGACCATGTTCGCACCGCGGTCGGCGAGAAATTCCACGCCCGCCGCGCTGGTGACGTTGCCGGCGATGATCGGGAGTTTCGGAAAGGCCTCGCGCAGCATCTTGACGGTGTCGCCCACGCCTTTGGTGTGGCCGTGCGCGGTGGAAACGGCCACCACATCCAGGCCGCGTTCGACGAGTCCGCCGACGTGTTCCAAGATGCGTTCGCGATCCAGTTCACCAAACGCGTTGCGCGTGGCCGAAACCGCCGCGCCACAGATCAGGCGGTGCTGCGCGTCGCGGGCGGGCTTGAACTGCGCGTTGCGTTCGGCCGTGATGCGTTCGACATCGCTCATCGTGAACAAGCCGTGGAGGTGATCCTTGTCATCCACGACCAGCAGTTTGTGGATGCCGGGATGCTCGGTGAAAAATTTGTCGGCGCGGGCAATAGGATCTTTACCGAGTTCCTTGCGGTTGATGGTTTGAACTTGCGCGCGCGGCGTGAGCGCCTCGGCGATTTGCCGCTTGGCGTAACGCGGTTTGACCACGTGGCCCGAAAGCAGCCCGAGCAGTTTGCCGGTCTCGTCCACGACGGGAAACGTGCTGAAAGAAAATTTCCGTTCCTCCATCATCTTGAGCACGTCCCCGATGAACTGTTCGGGCGCGACCTTGATCGGTTCCTGCAACAGGCCGTGAA
>JANYDP010000552.1 GCA_025363535.1 Verrucomicrobiota bacterium
CGAGCTTGAATTCGCCGATGGCAGAATTTTTCCCGCCGGTGGATGTCGAGGTCGGTAACGAACTCTTCTGGTATTGTTTCAACGGCGAGCCGACGCCGAAGGACGGCTACATCGATCTCGACGAAAACACGCCCGGCCTCGGCCTCACGGTGAATGAAGAAAAGCTGAAAAATTTTGAGGTAATCGAATGACCTGTCTCGTCCAAATCCAAAATGGTTCGATGCGTGCAGTGGCGTTGGTGGAAGAACCGCATCTGCGCTTGCTCGACGGCGTGAACTCTGTTTTTCAACTGGCGCGGGAAGCCGTGGATTTGAACATCCCGCTCACCGCGTTGATTCAGAAAAAGGCCACGGGCGAGTTTTTGAATTACGACTCTATTTACGGTGGCAAATCGCCGTGGCGTCTGCGGTCGCCAATCCATCATCCAACCGACCCCGCGCGCTGCCTCGTTTCCGGCACGGGGCTGACGCATCTCGGCAGCGCGAAAAACCGCCAGGCCATGCACAGCGCCAGCGAAGCCGAATTGAACGACAGCATGAGAATCTTCCGCTGGGGTATGGAACGCGGCAAACCCGCGCCCGGCCAGATCGGGGTTGCGCCGGAATGGTTTTACAAAGGCAACGGCACGATCCTCCGCGCGCCCAACGAACCGCTCGACGTGCCACCGCACGCCGAAGACGGTGGCGAGGAGGCGGAAGTCGCGGGCGTTTATTTCATTGATGCCTCCGGCCAGCCGCGTCGCATCGGCATGACGATTGGCAATGAATTTTCGGACCATAAGTTTGAAAAGAAAAACTACCTCAACCTCGCCGGCTCGAAGTTGCGCAATTGTTCCCTCGGCCCGGAACTTGTCATTGACCCGCAGTTTGAATCCGTGCCCGGCAAGGTGACAATCACACGCTCCGAAAATATTTTATGGTCACAAGACATCGTGACCGGCGAGAAGGAGATGTGCCACAGCCTTGCCAACATTGAACATCATCACTTCAAGTTCGAGGGACATCGTCGCCCCGGTGATCTGCACGTCCACTATTTCGGCGCGTGCAGCTTAAGTTTTGGCGCGGGAATCCAACTCAAAGATGGCGACGTGATGGAAATTTCGTTTGCCGGTTTTGGCCGTCCATTGCGAAATCCTTTGAAAATTTTAAGCGGTGAAACACAATTGATTACGGTAAAATCTCTTAAATAATTTATGGCCGTCAAAACTTCTATCGCATTTCTCGGTCTCGGCATTATGGGCGGCGGCATGGCGCGCCAGCTTTTGAAAAAAGAGATTTTTTCATTATCGGTTTTTAACCGAAACGCGGAAAAATCAAAGTCGTTCGCAGCCGAAGGCGCGCACGTCGCCAATTCGCCGCGCGAAGCCGCGAATGGAGCGATGATAATTATTAACATGGTGGCTGATGACAACGCTTCACGGGCAATGTGGCTCGGCGAGAACGGCGCACTTGCCGGTGCAATTCGGGGAGCAATTTGCATTGAATGCAGCACCGTGACCGTGAGTTGGATTCACGAACTCGCAGCGGCAGTCGCGCAAAAGAAATGTGAATTCCTCGACGCGCCGGTGACAGGCAGCAAAGTTCAGGCGGCGGCCGGTGAACTGTCGTTCATCGTCGGTGGCGATGCCACCACGTTGGACAAGTCCCGTCCAGTTTTGGCGGCGATGAGCAAGGCGATTGTTCATCTCGGCCCGACGGGCAGCGGCGCGTTGCTCAAGCTCATCAATAATTTTGTCTGCGGCGTGCAGGTTGCATCGCTTGCGGAAGCAATGGCGATGATCGAGCGCAGCGGACTGGATCGCGCCCGCGCGCTGGAAGTTCTCACCAACGGCGCGCCCGGCAGTCCGCTCGTCAAAGCGGTTTCCATGCGCATGACCACGCCGGATTTCACGCCGAACTTTCTGCTACGGCTGATGGCCAAAGACCTTGGTTATGCCATACTGGAGGGCGGCAAGCTCTCGGCGGAATTGACGACCGCCGCCGCCGCGCTGAAAGCCTTTCAACGCGCCATCGCCGCCGGCCACGGCGAACAGGACATTGCGGCGGTGGTCGCACCGTTGCGGGCCGGATGAGGTTCGCCTGAATAATATGTTTAGCAGCATGAGACTGATTCAATTCGCATTCACGCTGGCCGCAGCGGCCGGAATTCAACTCACCGCCGCCAACGCCACACTGGTCAATCGCTGGTCATTCACTGGCACGGCGGGCACCAAGGCGGCGGGCACGGTTTTCACCGACAGCATTGCGGGCGCGTCCGCGATCATCGTTGGCACCGGGGCCACCGCCAGCACGGCGGCGCTTACGATTCCCGGCACGACAACGGGGAATCAAACGCCCGCCGCCATTTCGGCCTACGTTGATTTGCCAAACGGTTTGATCTCCTCGAAGACCAATCTCACCGTGGAAGCGTGGGCGACCGTGGTGTCCGTAAAAAATTGGCAGCGGCTGTTTGATTTCGGACGCATGAACATTGCCGGCATGGGCACGGGCGCGGCGGCGGGGGAAATCAAGCCCGACGCGGCGGCCATTCCGGGCGGCACCGCCTCCAGCGACAACCTGATGCTCGCGGTCAACCGGGGCACGGCGGCGAACACGCAACGGCTTTCGGCCCGGTTGAATGACGCGGCGGAGTTGACCGCCGACAGCGGACTGACGATCACCAGCGGCACGGAATATCATTTCGTATTGGTCGTGGAGGATGGGGTCGGCAGCTACGGCAACAGCGGCGCACAGTGGCGGTGGTACTTGAACGGCACGCCGGCGGCGACGCTTGATGTGAATTTTCATCTGGCCAGCATCGAGGACGTGAACAACTGGCTGGGCCGCTCGCAGTACAGCGGCGACAACCAGGCCAACATCACTTACAACGAATTCCGCCTCTACAACCATGCCCTGACGACGAACGAAATCGCCGCCAGTCGCGCCGCTGGAGCGAACCCCGCCGCGCCCGTGGCCAATGCTGACTCCGTCACGATGCACCGGCAACAAAAGGCGCGCATCGCCGTGCTGGCCAACGACACGGGCAATGTTGATCCGGCCACGGTGACGGTCGTGACGCCGCCTGCGTTCGGCAGCGCGACTCCGGACAGCGCGGGAAAAATTCTCTACGCGCAAACCAACGGCACGCCGGCCACGGACAGTTTCACGTATCGCGTCAGCGGCGTGGGCGGCACCTCCGGCGTTACCACGGTCACAATCAATTTTTCGGAGAATCTCCGCATCACCAACAACCCGCTCAACGTCCCGGCCACGCCGCCGGCCACTTCGTACCAACTCCTCAATCCCTTTCCAACCCTGAGCTTCAACCAGCCGCTGTGTTTAAGCACACCTCCCGGGGAAACGAATCGTTTGTTCATCTGCGAAAAGGGCGGTCTGCTCCGCGTGATCCCGAATCTGGCCGCGACCACGCCGACGGCGAGCACGTTTCTCGATCTGCCCACGCTGCTCTCGTCGCGCGGCGAAGCGATCAGCACCAGCGGCGAGCAAGGGTTGCTGGGCCTGGCGTTTCATCCGAGCTTTCCGGCGAGCAATTATTTCTACATCTACTATTCCGTGACGACCAACAACGTGACCTACGAACGACTGTCGCGTTTCACGGTCGCGGCGGGAAATACCAACGCCGCCAACACCGCGTCAGAGGTGATGCTGTTTCAACAGGCGGATTCCGCCGACAACCACAACGGCGGCGACCTGCACTTCGGCCCGGACGGCTATCTCTACATTTCGCTGGGCGACGGCGGCGATCAGAACGATTCGCAAAATCACGCGCAACGCCTTGACGATGGCTTTTATGCGGGCATCGCGCGCCTTGACGTGGACAAGAAGCCCGGCAGCGTTGAACCAAACCACCTGACTGGAGTGTTTCTCTATTCGGGCAATGCTGCCTATCGCATCCCGCCCAACAATCCGTACATCGGCCGCACGAATTTTAACAACCTCACCGTCAATTCAAACAATGTCCGCACCGAAATGTATGCCCTCGGTTTGCGCAACCCGTGGCGGTTCTCCATTGATTTTGCCACAAGCAATCTCTGGTGTGGCAACGTCGGACAGGATGCCTACGAAGGAGTTCACCTCATCACGAACGGACAGAACTGCGGCTGGTCGTTCTACGAGCAGAACCACAACGGACCGAAAATTGGCTCGCTGCCCGCCGGCTTTAGCTACACGCATCCGATCTACGAATATGCCCACGGCAGCAGCACCACGCAGGGTAACTCCATCACCGGTGGCCTCGTGTATCGCGGCGCGAATATTTCCTCGCTCTACGGCGCTTACATTTTTTGCGACTACGTCTCCGGCAACATTTGGTCGCTCACTTACTCCAACTCCGTCGCCACCGTCAACCGTCTCACCGGCCAGGCGAACATCGTCGCCTTCGGCACCGACCCGTCGAACGGCGACGTCCTGATGGCGGACATCGCCGGCGGTCGCATTCTGCGGCTCACGACGGGCACCGCAGCAGGCACCTATCCGCTGAACTTGAGCGATACCGGATTGTTTGCCGACCTGACGGATTTGTCGCCGTCGCCGGGCGTGCTTCCTTACGCGCCGAACCTGCCGTTCTGGAGCGATTATGCGATCAAGAGCCGGTGGTTCACGATCCCCGACGCCACGAGCAAGATGACCTGGTCGCGTGACGGCTTGTGGACCTTTCCGACAAACCAGATCTGGGTGAAACATTTTGATCTGGAAATGCAGCGCGGCAATCCAGCGACAAAGAAACGCATCGAGACCCGCTTGCTCGTGAGAAATGCCAGTGGTGTTTACGGCGTGAGTTATCAATGGAACACCGCGCAGACCGACGCCACCCTTGTGCCGGAGGCGGGCGCGGATTTTCCGCTCGTCATCACCAACGCGAGCATCACGGTCACGCAGGCCTGGCACATTCCGACGCGCGCCGAATGTCTCTCGTGCCACCAGCCGCAGGCTGGTCTGGCACTGTCGTTCACCACGCGGCAGTTAAATCGCACCAACATCATCAATGGATTCAGCGGCAACCAACTTGAACTCCTGCAGGCAGCCGGTTATTTCACCGCCGCGCCCGAGCCGGTCAACACGCTGCCGCATCACGTTGCGCCGAGCGACGCGACAGTGCCGCTGGAAACCCGCGTGCGTTCCTATCTCGACGTGAACTGCGCCTATTGCCACCGCCCCGGCGGTTCAGGCGGCGGCACCTGGGACGGCCGGGCTTCCACGCCGCTGCTGTCAGCGGGCATCATCAATGGTTCGGCGATCAACAACGGCGGCAATTCCACGAACAAGCTCATCGTGCCGCTCGATCCGCCGCACTCGATCATCTTGAATCGCGCCGCCGCCACCAATGGTTTCACGCGGATGCCGCCGCTGGCTTCGAGCGAACTCGATCAGACGAACATCGCGCTGCTAACGCAATGGATTCAAAACTACGATCCGAACCGCATGACGTTCGCGGACTGGCAGGTGTTTTATTTCGGCTCCACCAACGCGGCGAACGCGCAAGCCAGCGCCGACCCGGACGCGGATGGCCGCCGGAACGATCTGGAATATTTTCTAGGAACATCACCACAGGTGGGAAACACCAATGCTGATCTGTGGGTCGCGCTATCACCGGCCAGCTTCGCCACAGTAAATTATTTTCTCTCGCCAAACGCCACTGCGCAGATTCAAAGCTCGACTAATCTCTTCGACTGGTCGCTGTGGAATGTCCCCGGCAACGACGGCATCCCGCAGGCAGTCAACCCGCAAACCGCGCAAGGCTCCGCAACAAATAACCCGCTGTTTTTCCGTCTCCTCTTAAACCCACGCTGAATCAAAATCCAAATGTCACTTCAACCTGTCTTGATCGCCGGCCAATGGCGCGCGGCCCGCTCCACCGAAATTTTCCACGCAGCGAATCCCGCCACCGACGAAACACTCCCCGGCGAATTTCCCGTCAGCTCTTGGGCGGATTGCGACGCTGTGCTGAATGCCGCCGCCGAAGCCGCAAACTCCTTGCGCGTGACGCCGCTGGAACAGATCGCACAATTTCTGACCCGCTTCGCCGAACGGATCGAGGCGCGCAAGGCCGACTTGGTTGAACTCGCCCACGCCGAAACCGGTTTGCCCAAAGCGCCCCGGCTCGGCGATGTCGAACTGCCGCGCACAACGAATCAGTTGCGCCAGGCCGCTGCCGCTGCGCTGGAAGGCTCGTGGGCGATGCCGACCATAGACACGAAGTTGAACATCCGTTCCATGCTCGCGCCGCTCGGGCCGGTGTGGGTGTTCGGGCCGAACAATTTTCCGTTCGCCTTCAACGGCATCGCGGGCGGGGATTTTGCCGCCGCGATCGCCAGCGGGAATCCCGTCATCGCCAAAGGGAATACTTCCCACCCCGGCACGTCGCAATGGCTCGCCGAGGAAGCCTTCGCCGCCGTGACGGAAGCGGGGTTGCCACCCGCCACGGTGCAACTGATCTACCGCACGAGCCACGCTGACGGTGAACGACTCGCCGCCGATCCCCGCACCGGCGCGCTCGCTTACACCGGCAGTCGCAGCGCGGGCTTGAAACTCAAAGCGGCGGCGGAGCAAGCGGGCAAACCGATTTATGTCGAACTCTCCAGCGTGAACCCCGTGCTGATTCTTCCCGGCGCGCTGGCGGAGCGCGGCGCAAAGCTGGCCGAGGAGTTCACCGGCAGTTGTCTCATGGGCACGGGACAGTTTTGCACCAGCCCGAGTTTCATCGTGTTGTTTGCGGGCCAGGCGGCGGAGCAATTCATCGGCGCCGCAAAACAAAAACTGGAAACGACTCCACCGACGCCGTTGCTTTCGGCCAGCGTGCGACGCTCGCTTGAGGCGAGCGTGCAAACCCTGCGGGCAGCAGGTGCGGAACTGGTCTGCGGCGGTTCACCGATGCCAGCGCCAGGCAGCCGGTTTGCCAACACGCTCCTGCGCGTGAGCGGGGAAAAGTTTCTGACCACACCGGAAAAGTTGCAGACGGAAGCGTTCGGGAATGCGTCGCTCGTCGTGGTGGTGCGCGACGCGGCACAGGCGGCGCAGGTGCTCGAACATCTCGAAGGCAATCTGACTGGCTGCGTTTACTCCGATACGCAAGGCGCGGACGATGCGCTCTACAACCAGCTCGCCCCCCTGCTCCGCCAACGCGTCGGGCGGTTGCTCAACGACAAGATGCCCACGGGCGTGGCCGTCAGCGCGGCGATGAATCACGGCGGGCCGTTCCCGGCGACGGGCCATCCGGGCTTCACCGCCGTCGGCATTCCCGCGTCGCTGCGGCGTTTCGGCGCGTTGCATTGCTATGACAATGTCCGCCCGGCCCGACTGCCCGCCGCACTTCAAAACAGAAATCCCAACGGCAAAATGTGGCGGCTCATTGACGGCCACTGGTCGCAAGGCGACGTGGTTGTTTGAAACTTTCCGCAACTTACCCAACTCAATTCGCATGAAAAAAAAACTAACCCTAGCCGCCGCCGGTCTTTTGCTGATCAGCCAACTGAACGCGGCTGATTCAAACACCCCCGCCCTTTACCTCGACACCGCGCAACCGGTGGATCAGCGCGTCGCCGATTTAATTTCGCGCCTGACGCTCGAAGAAAAAGCGACGCTGCTGAATCATCGCGGCCCGACGGTCGAGCGGTTCAACATCCGTTCCGACCAATGGAATCAATGCCTCAATGGCGTGCAATGGGACAAGCCCACGACGCTGTTTCCCGTGTGCGTCGCGTTGGCGGCGACCTGGGACACCAATCTCGTACACGAAGTCGCCACGGTTTTGTCCGATGAAGCCCGCGCTATTTACAACGGCTGGCACTTGAACACCAACGCCTCGGGCCAGCACAAGGGACTCATCTACCGCGCCCCAGTCATCAACATCGAACGCAATCCCTACTGGGGCCGAAACCACGAGGCGTGGGGCGAAGATCCGTTTCTCACCGGACGCATGGCGGTCAGCTACGTGCAAGGGTTGCAGGGCGATGATCCGCATTACTTGAAACTCGCGGCGACGTTGAAACATTACGCCGTCAACAACGTGGAAACTGACCGGCAGAAGTTGAACGCGAATGTGTCCGAGCGGATGTTGCGCGAATACTGGCTGCCGCATTTCCGCGATGCCGTGGTGGAAGGCAAGGCGTGCTCCCTGATGGCCAGTTACAACGCGATCAATGGCACGCCCAACAACATCAATCACTGGCTGCTCACGGACGTGCTCAAGGGCGAGTGGCACCACGAAGGCTTTGTCGTCTCCGATCTCGGCGGCGTGCGCACGATGGTCGAGGGCCATGAGAAAAAACAGATGACCTATGAGGATGCCGTGGCGAAATCGCTGATGGCGGGTTGCGATTTTTCGGACAAGGAATTCATGGACAACATTCCCGGCGCGGTGCGGGCGGGCAAGTTGACCGAGGGACGCCTTGATGATGCCTTGACCCGCGTGCTGCGCGTGCGGATGCGGCTCGGCGAATTCGACGCCTTCGACAAGGTTCCTTACAGCAAAATTTCCCCCGACGTGATCAACAGTGCCGCACATCACGCCGTGGCTTTGAAGGCCGCGCAAGAAGCGATCGTGCTGCTGCAAAATCGCGGCGGCCTGCTCCCGCTCGATAGAACTAAAATCAAAAGTATCGCCGTGATCGGGCCGCTGGCCGACCGCGTGGTGATGAATAACTACAATGGCAAGGCGAGCCAGACGGTGACGGCGTTGCAGGGCATCAAAGACCGCGTCGGCTCCCAAACCCAGGTGCAATACGCCGTTGGCGGTGACGTGACCGGATCGTCCAATTCGCCGACGGCATTGTCGGAAGCCGTCGAACTGGCGCGGCACTCCGAGGTGGCAGTTGTATTCGTCGGCACAACGGCGGCGGTGGAGCAGGAAGGACGCGACCGCAAGACGCTCGGCTTGACGGGTAATCAAGATGCGTTAGTTCAAGCCGTGCTTGCGGCCAATCGCCGCACCATCGTGGTCGAGATGAGCGCCGGGCCGCTCACGGTTCCTCAGCTGGCGAAAAATGTTCCCGCGCTGCTGCAAGCGTGGTGGGCGGGCGGTGAAGGCGGGCACGCGATTGCAGAGGTTCTTTTCGGCGACGTAAATCCCGCCGGTCGTTTGCCGCACACCGTCTATGCTTCCGAGGCGCAAGTGCCGCCCCGGGACGAATACGACATCACGCGCGGTTTCACTTACATGTATGTGAACGGCGAGCCGCTGTTTCCCTTCGGCCACGGCTTGAGTTACACGACCTTCAAATACAGCGGCCTGAATTTGTCGGCGAAAAAAATCAAAACCGACGGCCAGGTGAACGTCAGCCTGGAGGTACAGAACACCGGCAAACGCGCGGGTGATGAAGTGGTGCAACTCTACGTGCATCAAGTGAAGTGCAGCGTGAAACGTCCGGCGAAGGAACTGCGCGGCTTCCAACGGGTCACGCTGCAGCCGGGCGAAAGGAAAACCCTGACATTCACCCTCCCCGCCGAGAAGCTCGCGTTCTGGGATGATCAGTCGCATGGCTTCGTGGTTGAACCGGGTGCGTTTGACGTGATGGTGGGCACTTCCTCGGCCGCCATCCGGTTGAAAAATCAGGTCGAAGTCATCCGTTAACCCAACCCCTGAACGGCCACGCCGGTTTCGCGGACCGCGCGGGCAGACGATCAATTCGCGGCTACGACCAAAAAACCTTTTTCGATCATCCGTTGAACCAGGTCAAGAAAGGCTGCGAGCGTAAACCCTTCAGGCAATTCATCGGCCTGCTCGGCGGCGGCAAACATCGCCCGCACCGATATTTTCCCATTCAACCGCGCCAAGAGCGGCACCACCCACGCGTCTGGCCGCAGCGCCGCAGAAAATCCCTCCTCGATGGAGAAGACAAATTCCGCCGGCACCAGTTCGCCGTCCTGCACCACATGCCGCGCCGTCAACAATAGCCGCGCCGCCGGTTGCGGACGCGACTCGGCCAGCCATTCCCCAAAGTCGGGCCGCCGACTAAACTGCCGCCAGTTCAGGACGCGCTCGAAATCTACCGCCCGGCCCTCCAGCGTGAGTTGCTGGCGACAAGGCTGGGTATTCACACGCTCGGCAAATCGGCGGATGAATAACGCACCATAAACAAACTGCCGCGTGCCGGCCGAACGTAGGCGGCCATGCAACTGCCGGGCCGCTTCGTCGTCAATTTGCTGGCCACGTTTGCGCATGGATTCGACGACCTCCTCCACCGGCATGATTTTTTCCATGCCAAAGACGAGGTCACATTCCGCGCCGGTTTCCCCCAGCCATTCGCGCGCGCGTTGCTCGAAGGTTTGTTGCTCCGTGTCGCAGGCCACGCACAGCACCATGGCCGTGCCGCCGGGACGCAGGTGCGCGGGCAATCCTTCAATGATCCGCCGCGTCACGGTTTCTCCAGTCTCCCCGCCATCGCGGTAAACCATTGTCTCGCCCGTGGACGGAACAAACGGCGGATGCGCGGTGATCAAATCAAACATCCGCCCCGCCACCGGCAAATAGAGATCACCGCACAGACTTTCAATTTCCACACCATTCAAACGGCGGTTGAACTCGGCAAAGAATGCGGAACGTTCGGTGAGATCAGCGGTGACCGACACCGCCGCCGTCCGCGCCAGCACCATGGCTCCGATGCCGGAACCGCCGCAGTGATCCAACGCCGCACCGCCGCGCGCTTCGGGCAGCAATTGCAGGAAACGCAAGGTTCCCGGATAAATCGCGGGAAAAACCACGTCGGCGGGCGGATTGAACGGATCGCCTTCGGGATCTTCGCGCCGGTCGGAGGCCATCACAAACCCGGCCGCTGGATAGACCCACACCGGACACAAAACTGAATCAGGATTCTTCCGGGCGCGCCGCAACAGACCCACCGCGTTGAGCGCCGCAAAAACGTTCTCGCCGCAAACAGTGCGTGACTCGGCTTCGCCGGCTTGCTGGCCGCGCGCAAAAACATTCAGGCACCAACGAGCACTGGCGGACATTGAAGTCAGGGAAATTTCCCCCCAGCGAACGCGCCCGTACTCGCTCATGTCCGCAATCCCCAACGCACGGCAGAGGGTGACGTCCTCAAATTGCGCCTGCTGGAAATAATTTTGGATGGCGGAAAATTCCTCCGGCGAGCCCAGTCGGAGCGGACATTCTACGGGAACGGCAATCATTTTTGAGAATCAGGATTGCGCCGGCGGCTCTTCCGTAGTCGGCGACACGGGTGCGTCCACCGCCGACCCCATGCTGGGCCGCAGCGTGTCCACCGTGGCGAGGCTCAACTCGTGCATCAACTGTACGAAGTTCATCTTCACCATTTTCTGCGCGCGTCGCAGCATCAGCGGCAGCGGGCTGCTCGGCTCCAGTTGATCGTAATATTCGCAGATGCACTCAATCGCCCGCACCACGTCGTCGCGGGAACGGATCGAACCTTTCACCATCACCGCGCCGCTACCGCTGCCGCTGCTGCCGGTGGCAACCTCCCCGCCACCCGGCTCCGTTACGGCCACATCGCCCACCTCGGCCGCGCCGGCGACAAAGGGTTGGAGTTCTTTCAGCAGTTCCTTCAGCGTTTTTTCAACCGGCTGAAAAGCAATCGTCCCACCCGCACCCAAGGTCGTCGTGAGAAACTGGTCAATGCCTTGGACGGCCTCCAACGCTTCGGTGAGCGCCTGGTGCTTCACGGCAATCAACGCGCCGTCGGCGGCACGCACGGACGCGGCCAGCTTGCCGAAGTCCGGCGCCCCCGCGACTTTCGCTTTTGCATCCAGCAACTGCCGGAAGCTCAATGGGGGCATGCCCTTGGACTGGGAGATGTCCGCCGCGTAAAGATTATCCACCACGGTCACCCACCCGCTGAACGGGCCGCCCACGGCATTCAATGCGCCCAAAATATTTAACCGCTGGGTGGGATCATTATTGTCATCCGGATCAAGCAGCGGGTACAGCCCGGCCCAGTATTGTTCGAGCAATCCCCGGACAAACTGGGCCCCATCGCGAAATCCCGCCACGCCCTCGGTCTTGAGCAGACTGACACAATACATCATGGCGACTTGAAGATGTTTGGAGCGCCCCAGAAACTCGGCGCTTTTGCCGCGCAGCTCCCGCCACTCCGGCGGCTCGGCGGGCTTTTTCACCTCGCCCATTTCGACCTCGGGTTTGCCCTTGGCAATCGTCGCCAGATCGTCAAAGGCCGGGTCGGAGGAAAGATCCGGGCCGCAGGGCTGCTCGGCGGACACGGGCTGCAAAAGTTTTTCGACCTGTTCGTTCATAAGCTTCCTTGGCGGTCACCGTTCGTTAATGGCCTGCTTCAATTCATCGAGATTCTTCAAATGTTCTTTGTCTAACCGTCCAGAATTTTTGAAACCCGCGCGCAACTTTTCAACCAGCTTCAAATAAACCTCTCTTTGCGATTTGGGTCCGAATCCGAGATCACCCGGAGGCATTTTCTTTGCCTCCCGCGCCTTGCTCGATTTCGCATTGGCAGGTTCTAGTTGTCCAAACCAGACCCGGTAAAGTTCCAACTCGTCGTCAAGCTTGTCTGAGGTGTTTTCAACAATCTTCCTGGCAAGTTCATCAAAGGCTGGAGTTCCGGCATGAGCCACACAGAGGCTGCGCGCCTTGTCCAAATCGCCGCTCTCAATGCACGCCTGTACCTCTAACAAATCCTTGCCCTCAGCCGCCTTTTTCTTCAATCCAGCCGCTTCCGCGTCTCCGAACTTGTTCAACTGTGCGACATCGGCATTTTTGATCGCTTCTGAAAAATCCTTCCGGCTGTAGGCGGATTGCGCCGCCGCCATGGCCGACTGGTAATTATTGTCCCGCTCCGCCTGAGCCGCGATTTCCGCCTGGCGCGCTTCGGCATCGGTCTTGAGTTTCGCAGCCGCCGCGTCGGCGGGCTTGTTGGCCAACGCCGTTTCCGCCTGCTTGCCTGCTCCGGCATAATCCTTCGCCTCGTAGGCTTTCTGCCCCACCGTCATTGCGGCCTGGTAATGTTTTTCCCGCTCCGCCTGCGCGGCCATGTCCGCCAGCGCCTTCAGCGCATCGTCCTTCAACTTCAACGCGCCTGCATCTCCGGTCACGTTCATCAACGCCGTGTCCGCCTGTCGGATGGCCTCGTCAAAATTCCTGGCCAGCAGCGCCGCACCCGCAGCTTTCATGGCGGAGTCATATTTGTTCTGGCGGTCGGCAGTGGCCAGGGCCACGCGGTTCATCTGGGACTTGGCCGCGTCGCGCAGCTTGTCCGCCACCGGATCATTGGTCTTGAAACTCAGCGCGAGGTCGGCTTGCGCGAGGGCCGTCGTGAAATCATTTTTGTCAAACGCCGCCTGCCCCGCCTCGACGGCCTGCGTGAATTGCTTCTGTCGCTGAGTCTGCGCGGCCTGCTCCTGCTGGCGCATGGATGTGTCCCGCTTCAAACTGGCCGCCGCCGGGTCGCCGGGTTTGAGCAGCAGCGCCGCTTCCGCCCTGGCGATGGCCTCGGAGAAATTTCGCTTTTCCAAAGCGGCGCGGGCCGCAGTCATGGCGGCGTCATATTGATCCGGGGGCGGCGGCGCGACCGGGGTTACGGTGGCCGGCTTGGACGGAGCGGGGCTGACCGGATTGGTCACGGGCTTGGTCTCAACCACTGGTCTTACAGTTTCGATCACCGGTTTCACCGCTTCGACTTCCGGCTTGGGAGTGACGGTTGGAACCGGCTCCGGCGACCTGGCCTTGGTATTTGCGCTTCCTTTGAAAAGCAGATATCCGAAAAGCGCCAGCAGCAAAACCGCGCCAGCCAGCACGGGCCGGAGCCATTTGCGCTCGCCGCCCGATGCCGTGGCCGGCGGCTCGTTTGTTTCAGCGTTGTCTGCGCTGGGGGCCGACGCCGCCCGCGACGGTTCATTTTTTGTCGGAGCCACGAGGCCCAGGAACCGGGCTTCGAGTTCATTCCAACGGGGCTTCGTTTCTGGTGCCAGCTCGTAGGGAATCTCCGTCGTCAAGGGCACCGCTTTCAAAGCCGCCTGGAGACAGAAAAAATCCGCGCCTTCCGGTTCGCCGATGAGGACGTCAAGCCAGTCGGCTCCACGATGGCTGACCAAAAAGACTGCGACGGTTGCGGGCACGACCAGTTTGAAAAACTCGCTCCAAAGCAGCAACGCCTCCGTGTGCGATTCACTGGCCAGGGGCACGCGCAGATGTCGGGATCGGCTGCTGGTTTCGCCGAGTTCATGCAGCACGCGCATCAGTCCCAGCCGGTCGGGCATGAACTCGCGGTTCTCCAGAAATTTCCGGCGGGCATCCAGGTTCAGCCCGTTGGCCGTCACGCCGGGATCCGCCTGGCTCACATACTTACGCATCTGTTCCTGGCTGGTCTGACAATGAGTTTCCACCTGGGCCGATGTGGCCGCCGCCTTGCACGTCACGCGTAAGCGCTCCAGGTCGGGCTGTACTTTGGCGAGCAAAAAAACGGGAGCGACTCCTTCGCTGTCCACGCACAGCACCATGGGATACTTCGCGCGCCCCTTGCCATCGGTGGATGACCAGAGTTCGCCGAGCAGCAGGTGGCCGGGGCGAATCCACAGAAAAGTGTGATCGAAGCCTTCGAGCCGTTTCTCCGGTTCAAGTTTCTCCCAGGCACCGGAATCAATCTGTTTGCCGATGCCGCTGACGTAGAGCGATTGTTTGGCGTAGGCCAGCGCATCGGTCACGACGCCGATGCCGGGGATGTGATCGTCCCACCCCGGATGCTTGCCGAACGCCGCGAGCGTCAGTTGCGGGGCCACGAATTTTTCCGCCGGTCGCACGCCCGTTTTTATTTTTTGGAACAAGTTGCTCATGGCAGATCACCCCCTTTGGTTTTTCACTGTGCCGGCCAGTCCTTGATTTCCGGAAGGCTCGCTTTTGAACCGGTCAAAGTCCCCAGGAAAACCATGTCATTGGTGGAATTGTAAGTGGATGATCCATCCCCCAAATTAATCCGGAACTTCCAGCTTGCCCCCCCGTTCAGCCGTTCGGATCGTGAGGATTTAATCAGCCGGACCAACCCCCAGTCGGGAGTGAACTTATTCGTCTTGGCCCCCGCTTCGGGAGCCGTACGGAGTTTGTAACAAATCAGGGTGATGCCCTTTTCAGCGGTGCCGGCGGCCGATTTGGGATCGGTATCGTGGGGGGCATCGGTCCAGACGGGCTGGCCGTCCGTAAAACAAACATTCACGTCGCGAAAAATGTTTTTGATTTCACGATTGGAATCCTGCGGCAAAAATTTCAATTGCCAGCTCACCGGATTGCCGGCCTCGTCGGTCAGGGCATCCACAATCGCAACATAACTGCCGCACCGCGCCCGCAACGCGGCCACGCCGCTGGCGTCATGCTGCCAGACTGGAGTTAGCAGCTCCGTCGTCAATCCCCTGACCAGCTCTTTCAATTTCCGAAAGTCAGAAAGAGACATGCCCTTGTCGGAATCGAACAAGATTGGGAATTTGGCCGTCGCGTGAATTTCCTGATCAATTCCCACCACCACGTCATGTACAGCATTGGCCAACTGCCCCGACACCGCCGTGAGCTTCGCCCTTTGGTCCTCCGGCGCTGCTTGGATATCCTTTTCAATCAGGAGCAGCCGGTTGCCGGTATTGGTGATCTGCTCCATGTCCCAACCCGATTTACCAGCGAGATCCCCCAACTGACGTCTGGCTTCGGCGACATACTTGTCCACGTATTGCCCCTTCAATGTCAGCGCCACCTGGTCGGCGATTTGATTGCAGGTGCTGGCCACGCGGGCGGCAAAGGGTGACGGCTCTTTGTACGAAGCGAGCTGACTTTGATAACTGGTGATGCCCTCCTCCACCCGCTTGTAGTCCTTCCAACCATTGCCAATGGTGCTCGCGTCCACCGGGACGCGCAACGCCGCCAGGGCGCAGGCACTGGTGTAAAGCGACGCGCGCCGCTCGTAGGCGGACAGGTTGCCGCTCAGGACGAGGTAGTTCGAATCCAGGTCTTCGACCTTCGCTTTGCGATCTTGATAGTGCTGGTTCACCGCGCTGCCGGCTGCTTTCGCAAACTGTTTTAGTTGCCGCGAAATCTCTCCGAAGATCCGGTCCGTTGGCAGACCGACGGGCACTTCCGCAATGATGGATTGAAATTCCCCGGCCGAGGCGTTGAGCGCGGCGGTTTCCAAAAGCTTGTAACGTTCGCCGATATTCGTCACATAACCCGTGGTAAAATTGGTGGCGGCCTGCAACAGTTTCAAGGCGGCATCCGCCCGGTCTTTCGTCGGCAAGAGTTGTTTTGTGAGTGCGTCCGACCAGCCATTGGGCAGATCCAGCCAGCTCGCCTCGGCCTGCCGATACTCGTAAAGATCGTCCACCAGCTTGTCCACCATCTGCACTTCGTTGGAGATGCGCGTTTCCGTCACGCGGTTCGCCGTGCGGAAATTTTCCAGCCCGATGCGGATCGCCGCATTGTTGGAGAGATGATCGCCACCAATGTAATCGCTCAGGGAGAGCGGCCACGGCTTCGTTGGCTTGACTTCACCGCCATACGTGGCGACGAAGCAATTCACCAGATTAGTGTCCACCGTCCAGTCGGAATCGGTCAGATAGCTGAGGAAGGAACGGAGATATTTTTCAGCTTTCTGAGTCTGATTGGTCACGCCCAACCCGTTCTGGGAAAACTGATCCACTTGCAACTGTAGCAACGCCAGCAAGGCCGCCCGATGCCGCGCGACGCTGTCAGGGCTTTGGGAATCCGGCGCCTGGTTTTCCATCTTTTTGCGGACCTCGATGATCAACGGGCGCAGCACGCCGCCGTCGAACAAGACCTGCTGCACCGCCGGCAAATTCTTCAAGCGGCTGCCGAAAGCAAATGGCGTGAACACCCCCCCAACCGAGATGCCCTGTCGGGCAAAGCCCTGGATCTTCCTGTAGTATTCAACAATGCCGGGCTTGTCCGCCACGTTGATCTGGTTGGTGCCGGCGTAGGTGAAACTGGAAACGCCGCCGCCGTTTTGAATCACACTGCCCGGCGTCCAGACTCCCTGTTTCCAGTCTTCCGTTCCCGCCTTCCAATACGCCGATTGGTTCAGGACATTTTTTTTCAAACTCAAATAGCCAAAACTGGCGAAGGTGATCAACAGCAGAATGGCCACCGCCGCGCTGCCGAAGATCAACAACTGCCGCTGACGGAGCATCTTCAAAGTGTTGGTGGCGCGCGTCACCAGCCCGAATTCGCGGAACACCTTTTCATGAAAAAGATCGCGCAGGAAGAACGCGCGGTTCTTTTCCCAACTGCGGTTCTCCGGCAACTGATCCAGCGGCAGGCCCGTGGCAAACGCAATCGCCTCGTCCAACGCCTTGCCTTCGCGCATGGACGAAGTGAAATAAATGCCGCGCAGAAAAACCGGTTTGGCCGACCATTCGCCGGCGATGAAAATCGTTTCGAGATAGCGGCGCAGGCGGGGGGCCAGGCGCCCGATGCTCTCGGGCAATGCACACATGGAATCCACCTCATCCAGCCGCCGTTTCGTGGTGGCACCGGCACCGGATTTGTAAAACGATTGCGTGTCACCAAACTGCGCGGCGGCGTTGGGATCCCGCAGCAAGGCCAGCCGCCGGCGCTGGATTTTCGCGGTGATCACTTTCAGATGCTGCTCCACGAGTTCGGGGCGGAACGGTGAGTCCAGCGGGTCGGGATTGGACCAGCCGAACATCTGATGCTGCAGCAGCGGATCGTCAATGTTGTCGAAAAATTCACGGAACCCCGTCAACAGATCGCATTTTGTGACGATCAAATAAACCGGGAAGCGAACGTCCAAAGTTTTCTGGATCAATTCCAGTTGCTTCGCGAGCGTGCCGGCTTTTTGCGCGATCCGGTCGGACGAGTCCTTGATCAAACTCTCAATGGACAACACCAGCATCAGACCGTTGATCGGACAATGGGGACGGGACTTTTTCAACAGCCGCAAAAACTCACCCCACTCCGGCGCTTCACCCGCGCGGGATTCGCTGAACAGCATCGAACCGGCCGTGTCGAGAATGATGCCGCGGTTGCTGAACCACCAGTCCATGTTCACGGTGCCGCCTGAGCCTTGCAGTTCGTCCTGCATGCCCGGGGGGAAATCTATCCCCGAATGGCGGATCGCCTCGGACTTGCCGGAACCGGACTCCCCAATGATCACGTACCAAGGCAGTTTATAGATGTCCTTTCCCCGGCTTTTGAATTCCTGGAGGCCGGTCTGGAATTTCTGCCGCACCTTGTCGAGCGAGGCGCGCTTGTTGGGATCACTGATGGCGCGCGGAGCCGCCGCAGTCTGCTGTTCGATCGCCGAGGTGAACTGCTCACGCTGGCGGCGGGCGCGGCGACGCTGCCAGAGGTAATAGCCGCCAAACAACACGAGGGCCAGAACCACAATGGCCAGGACGATCCAGAGCACGTTCTGCCAGCCCAGTTTCGGGCCGGCCACGATGGTTCCCAGCGCGCCGAGGCCCATTGATCCCAAGGCCCATTTGACCATGCTTTGCGTTTTTGAATCGTCATCCATACGTTGCCAAAATAAAGTGAGGGGAAAGGTTACTGAGTTGCGTGCTGGTTGATTTCTTTGATTGATTCCGTCAACACAGAAGATGCCGCGCTGTACAGGGCGTAATAAACCATCACCGCGCACAGGCTGAAAAACAGAAACGTAAGCGCTACAAAAACAATCTTCCGGCTCGGCGGTTCGGTCAGCACCCGCTGGTCGGTGTAACGGTAGGCGTCTTCGCTTATCTTGGTGCGCGGATCGGTGTCCATCCACAGCCGGATGCGATCGAAAATTTTCCCCTGATACTGCCGAATATGATCCGGCTGGGCCTGATACATGCCCATGAAACCCAGACCGAGGCAGGTGTAATACACCGCCAGCCGTTCCGCAGCATCCTGGCTGGTGTCCACCAGATCCTGCTCCATGAAATCAAAGAACCGCTCGTCGCCGGCGAGCTCGTTTTTCTCCTGGGCCAACCGGTTCTCCGCCCACTGGGCGGCGAATTTAAGCCGGCTGGTGCAGATCAGGTTGTCCACAAAAAAGATGATCGGCAGCTCAAGCCGCTTGATCTGGTTGGAGAGCTGGACATCCGCCGAGGCGCTGCGCAGGACTTCATCCATGAGGGTTTTTATCTCGGAACGCACCCGCAAATATTCGGGATGGGCGTCGGTCTTGGCCGCACGGTTCAAGCGGCACAAGTATTGAAACAGCTCCTCGTAGGTCTCCAGCAGCTTCAAGTAAGGTTGTTCAGGCGAGTTCATGGGTTCAAGCCGGCAAGGTCATGTAGAGGGTGAATTTCGCATCCGTCAAATCAAACTCCGAGTTGTTCCAGACCAGCGAAATCGCCTTGTCCTGCTTGACCTGCTCCCAGCGGCGCTGGTTCGACGTGGGGATGACTCGGAAATAATAAAGGTTGCTCTGGCCCGGCAAATCCAGCGGCGGATAGCTCTCCTCCTTCAACTCCACCCCAAAGATGGCCACCTGCTCCATGCTGCGCGGCATGAATTTGAATTTGTTTTGATCGCTCAAATACAAGGCCAGCTTGGTGCGGTCGGCCCGTGTGACCACTCCCAAGTAATAGCCGGTCGGCTTCTCAATATGCTTGGCTTCCAGCGTGGCGCGCAACACTCCAGAGGTGCCGGTAAAGTCCAGCTTCATCGGCTCAATGCCCTTGGTCACACGGATCAACTCACGGATCTTCAGATCCAAATCCTTGAACGCCCGGTACGGATCGTCATGCAGGTACGGCTCGGAATCGAAAATGTTTTTTTCCGGATGCACCCCCAGCAGTTCGCCCAACAGCTCGCGCAGTTGTAGAAAAATATAAAACGGCGGCACCGTGCCCTCTTCAACCCAAGACGGCAGGCTGGCGCAAAACCGGTTCAGCACCGTCAACCGCAACGTCAGCTCCCACTTGACCTCCAGCCCGAGGCCGCCGGTCGCCGCCTTGATGCGCAAATCATTCCGGCTGGCGTTCAGTTGCGCCACCAGTTCGCGCATCATGTCGTGGAGTACCGGGGAGGATTTTAACAGCAGCGAGGGAGGCACAAACTGCGGGTCCTGGCGCGGCTTGCCCGAATCCTCGCCGGTCGCCCGGACGATGCGCAACAGCGGAATGGATTCCATGTCAGACAAATCCTCTCCCTTGAGCACCACCCTCGCGTTGACCTTGCGGCCGTAGATCGTTTGCGGGTTCTCGCCGGAATTTTCATCAGCGACTTCGGAAACTTCCTTCGGAATATAGAGCAGCTTGGTGTGCGGATTGACCACTTCGCCCATCTTGAAAGCATTCTCCCGGTTCTTCGCCCACAGCGGCACCGCCAGCCTGACCTCCAGCGTCCCGCTGCCGCGCGCCAGTTCCGGTTTGATGTCCAGCGTCGGCAACTCGGCATCCTCGGGAATAAAAACTTCCTGTCCGCTGGGCATGATCGCCCGCAGTTTTTCAAAACGGATTCGCCCGTCAGCGAGACTGTCGGGATCCAGCTTGCTCTCCACAATGCCGTAGCAATGCGGATTAAACATCGCCCGTCCCGCGCGCACTTGCACCAGCAGATCCCGCTGCATCACCTGCAGGTGATGCGGCTGCAAAAACAATCCCTCATGCCAGTGTACGTGCATATTTTAATTCAACGGTTGCTGTGCATCGCCCGCTCGACAAACCCTGCCAGGCTGTCCTTGATTTTCCGATCAATCAAATCCGGCGTGGCATAATCTTCAAACAGCTCCTTGTAACGGGCCCAGCACCGTTCGCTCTTGCCCGGCCCCATGAACTTGCTGCCTTCGCTGAGGATCACATCTTCAATGGCATCCGGCGACATCCGGTTCAGGAATTGTTTCCCAAACTCCTTCCCGCCTCCCTGCATGGCCGCGAGCAGGCTGCCCAGCAGACCGCGAATCGCATTCCACTGCGCGTCCAGGGAAGCACCCTCGCTGGTCAAATAGAGGGCGGCGGTCTTGCGGAAATCCTCGCCGCGATTCAGCAAGGCGCTGCGCGGGGAAAGCTCGCGCATCGTCTTGAGCGCGTTCTGATCCACCAGCGACAGGGCTTCCACCAGAAACGCCAGCAGCTCCACCACCTTGGCCAGTTGCGGCTGCTGGTCGTTTTGCAGCCCGATTTTCTGCCGGAGTTTTTCCGACACTTCCAAAACCAGCGCCTCCCGATCCACCCACACCAGCCCCGCCTCCGACAAGCGTCGGGAAACATCCGCCCGTTTGTCCTCGGGCAGTTTGGCGGTGGCGGCGAGCAGTCGCTCCAAAATCTGGTCGGCCGTTTCAACCACCGGCGCGACCGGCGGCGGAGCTGCCGGGGCGGAAACCGAATGCACCGCCTGCCCGGCGACGGGGAAACGCGTGAGGAGGACTTCCAGATAACGCTTGCGGTTGGCGGGCGGAACTTCCTTGCAGGCGCGGGTGATCTCCTCGTGCAAATACTCCCGCCGTTTGTCGGCGGACACCCCCGCCGCATCGGCCTGGATCAAACGAAGGCGACCCGCGCACTCGCTCACCCAGCCGCTGTCCTGCTCCGTCAGAGAATTGTTTGCATGGCTCATTGGCAATCAGCTTTTTTCAGACCTTGCCGAAGCCAGCCTAAAAAGTCCAACACGAATTCGCGCAGGCATCAGATCAGGTTTACGGCCGGTGGATATTTCACGGCCAGTTGGTTGGCGCTGACAGTCGAAAGAAGTCTGCAGAATTCGTGGGCGGAAACCGCAGGCCGTTGGATCCGCCGATGCCGGAAGTGATGTTTGTCCAACCAGCCGAATTCAGCAAATTTGTGTTGTGTTGCAGCAAATAGTTTCCGTTCCACTGAACAAGCACATTCGTCCTCAAGAAGGGAGCAATGGACAGAGCATTGGTGCATCCCGTGGTGTAGAGCAGCACGCTCCTGAGACCGGAGCTACAGGCATCGGTGAAATTCGGGTCGTTGTAGCGCGCCGCCGTCCAGAACGTGTTGATCGCCCCAAGCGCAATGACGCCATTGGTGTTTGTCACCGGTGCGTTCGTGCCCGCGAAGACGAGCACATTCGTGCCAGCGATGACCACCTGGAGATTGGTTGAGCCGCTCACCAAAAAATTCGTCTGTGAATCATACCAGTCCGCCGTGAAATTGCCGGGAACCTGAACCGCCAGCGTCACCGGCACCGCCACATCGAAGCAGTTGGTCACATTCCCCAGACTGACCGGCGGAGTGGCCGGCAGCGGATAAACAATGATGGTGGCGATGTTGTTGGTGATTTCGGTGTTGTTGGTCAGGTAGCGGTCAACAATGTTTGTCAGGTAAAAATAATTCGTTGTGGGAATAGTGCCAAGATTGGTAAGGATCACAAACCGGGAGATCGTATCAGTGGTAACATTGTTTGTCCTGACGCCATCCCACCAATAGACATTTGTCCACGGACTAATGCCATAGAGTTGTGCCTGCAACGTGTTCGTCGTGCCGCTACAGACCAAGATAGTATCCTGACCATTGGCGAAAACATCTGCCGTTGGTTTGCCATTTACCACCACATTGGTGCTGCCCAGCAACTCTAAGGGGCCAGCCGCACAGATCGAATCGCTCAACGAATCGATAGCAAATGTGAAATTGGTCCCAGGTGTGCCTTTCTGAATATTGATCGCCCAAATATGATTTGTGTTCGCCAATGTAACGGAAGTGTTGGTGAAGTAACTGGTGATCACCGGCGTCGTATTTGAATAGCCGGTCTCGCTCCAGACTATTCTCCAAGGCGGAGTGCCTGTTAACGCTACTTTGTTTGTGACATACATGGTATTGGATGTGTGGCTGCCTTGAAAAGAAACATGAACATCAATCTCTCCATTATTTAAATCAGTTCTGAGGTATGGATTGTTTTCTGCTATACTAAAACTGTTTGTTCCAACTGATAATGTTGCCGTTGGAGGAGGATTGACGGTTGCCAAAGCAATCCCATTAGTATCACCCTGATTCGTGGCCAAACAAAGGGAGGCATCTGTCACATTTAAGACGTAGTAGTTGCTTGTCAAGGTTGTGAGCAACCGCGTCACATTGGTCACCGCCGCCCAACCACTACAGGTGGCGTTAGTAACGAAGCTGTTTGATACGGTTAGTGTTGAGCCGTCCGACATCTGCACCGTCCACGGGGCCTGACCTTTCAGGAGAACTTGGAAGGTAAACGGAGCACCGTTGCAGACCGTGTTTGTTCCCACCACAAAACTCTTCGGACGCGGATTCACCGTCACCAACGCCGTGCCATTCGTGTCACCCGGCAGACTGCCAAAACATCCTGAA